>NZ_JBFHKV010000115.1:0-12566 GCF_041595215.1 Stieleria sp.
CTGGTTTTGGTACAAACCGACCAGCCCGACGAACATGCCCTTGTTTCCCGTCACGATCAGTTTGGCTTTACTGCCTTCGATCGATTGCGGTTGATACGTCGGCTCGCCGTAACCACCCGAGGCGACGATCAAGTCGAACCCGGGAACGTCGACCATCAACTGTTTGGCGACGTCTTCGTCACCGAAAAATGTCAGCACGCGGAAATTCGCTCCCGCCGCATTCATCTCTTTGAGGACCGCTTCGGCGGATGCCTTGATCGGCTTCAGCGTCACATCGGATCCCAGCGGTGCTTCGAGCGCATCGGGATCCAGGATCGACGTCAGCCCGATGTTCCACTCGCCGCTGCGAACGATCTTGTGGCTGGGCAACAATTCGGGATCCAGCAAAATTAAATTTGCCGAAACGTACATCGCGTTTTCGGGTGAATCGGCATAGGTATGCGCGATCAAATCCGTCGGGCTCAGCCGCAGGTCATCGGGACCAAACCCGACCGCCTGGTACTTCATTTGAGTCAACGCGCTGGACGATTTTTCGAACTTGATCGCCGCTTGTTGGCCGATCCGGCGGATCTGGTTGCCGGCATCGATGGGCACCAGCGGCCAACCCATCTCACGCAACTGGTTGATGAATGTGAAGCGACGGGCGACGCCGCCTTTCTGGCGATCCAGTCCCGTGCAGCCACACGGTTCGATGTAGCCGTGTTGGTCGCCGGTGACAAACAGCACCGCATCGGGCGTCTGCCATTTGCGGAAATCCTCGGGGCCGTCTGCTGCTCCGACCAACCCGATCTCCGTCGCCGGGTCGATCAGCGCGGGCCGCTCGGCGATTTCCTCTTTCCCGGCGACGGATTCCATCGCCGCGTTGGGGGGCTGCGTTTGAGTTTTCTGGGAGCCTTCGATTTCGGCGGCAATGCGGGCCACCGGCGCCGACTTTGGATCGTCGCTGCGTTCCGAGCCTTCGCGGATTCCTCGGGGTGTGGGAATCAGTTCGGCTTTGACCTCGGGGCGTGCCGGGGGCGTCGGGATCACTTCCACCGGACCGGCATCGGAGGCGCTTTTGCCGGCCTCTGCCTTGTCCGCTCCGTCGCTGCCGTCGCCATCGGCGAATCCGGCGGGAACATCGGGTAGGGCGGGGGCCTGGACCAACAGAATTCCACCTGCGGTCCGGTCAGCGGTTTGATTTCGGTTTCGCGCCGAATCAAAACCGCCAAAATCCCATTGGATCGGTGTGCGCGAGCGGTTGGCAAAACTCGCCAGCCGAGACTGACCGCCGACACGACGCGACGGCGTCTGTGACTGGATCGGCGCGTCGATTCGCAAATCAGGGCGAACCGTGCCTTGGGTGCGAGCCGCCAAGGCGGCCTCGACTTCCGCCTGGATCGGGTAAACCGTCACCGGCGCGACGTCCGGTTCGCTGCAACCACTGGTCGCGAGGATGCCGGCGATCAGGACGCCGGCCGATAAAACCAAGGCCTGACGAAAAGCGAATCGTTTCAATGCGGTGACGCCGCGGCGTGGGCTGGGGAGCGGAAAACACGTCGGCAGGAAGTGGACTATAGGTTTCACAACACCATCCGAAGATTTGCCGCAGCCAGGCTGCGACGGAGGCTAGGGTCTCGGTTCGATCAAAACTTTAATCGCCACTTTCATGCGGCTCACCTTCGGATTATCGGACTCTATCCATAGCCAACCGAAGTCGTCCTTGTTTTTACCCAGCAAGTCGATTGTCTGATCGCCGGGTTTTAGCGTCAGAACCAGCGGGAAAAGCCTCATTTGGCCTTTGCCCAGGGGCGCGGCAAACTTTGCCTCAATCACGTCGCTTGGGTAAGTCTCCCCAATCGTAAGGTTTGTCGAGTCTTTCTCGCTACCCTTGAGAACCACAAGACATTTTTTCTCAAGGTCGTCGTTGGCATCCAAACGGCCCAGGCTCCAAATGTACCCCCCGCCGTCGGTGCTCTTCATGGCCGAAGACTCGATGATCGTCAGCGCGCCCATCACCCGTCCGGCGCACTCGGCGACCGCAACGTAGGTGTCCTCGGAGGCTTCGGGATCCGTTTGACTGTCCGTCGCGGCGTCACTCGATTCGTCGCTGAGTTTCTTGAAGCTTACCTGGAGATTGGTGACTAGCGGCCCCTGGCGCAGACCAGGTTGGACGCGGACGGTGACGCGAAATCCCTGACGGGCGTTTTGGTGAGAGCCATCGGCTTCGGTCACTTCGAAGG
Source organism: Stieleria sp. (assembly GCF_041595215.1). Lineage (NCBI taxonomy): Bacteria > Pseudomonadati > Planctomycetota > Planctomycetia > Pirellulales > Pirellulaceae > Stieleria > Stieleria sp. Next base: position 2,223 of record NZ_JBFHKV010000115.1, read on the forward strand.
GCTCAAACTCGACCTCGGACAGATTCGTCAGCTCCTCGCTGCCAAATTTCGCCGACAGGGGCTCAATGTCCGTGGCGTAATAGTTGTACATCTTGGTCGAGAATTCAAACGGTTCGGCCGCCGGCACCTCACCGAAGGCAATCTGCTTCGGATCGAATTCGATGTCGCTGATCACCAAGCCCTGAACCACCAGACGAATCGCGGGCTGCAGCGGATCGTTGGTCCGCAGCTCCGCCGATTGCTCAAATGTCGTTTTGTCGCCCGAAACGGTCCACTCCAGCTCGATCGGTGTGGATTCGCCGGGCGCCAGTTCGTTGTTCTTCAAGGACCCGAGTGTACATTTGCAGGTCGACGCCCCGAGCTCCAAACGTAGCACGCCATCGCCGACATTCTTGACGATGAATTGGTGAGACCCCTTGGAATTCGGTGACATCGCACCGAAATCGTGCACCGGCTCTCCGGCCAACTCGGCTCGAGCAGCCGAATCGCTGTGATATTCCTTCAGCTTTGCCATCACGTTGTCGGCCGTCACGCTGCCGTCCATCGTGATTTCACCGAAATACGCCTCGCGGTGGCCGTATTCCATGTAGTTCATCGTCCAAGCACCGGTGGTTCCGATGACAAACGCGAGACCGAGCAAGAGCCAAAATTTATTCACGATCAAACCTATTCGACGAGATTCTCTATTCCGAGGTTTCGTTGTTACGGTTTGGCTGTGAATCTGGTTCGCCGCCGCCCCCAAGTCGCTGCTGAAATCGATCCTTGATCGATGCCGAGATTGGGCGCCGCCGCGCGGCCAGACCCATTTTTTCAACCACCAGAATCTGCTGCAGTCCTAAATCGCGGACGACGTTGCCGCCCAACGCCGACAACCACCGTGCCTGTTCGGCCAATTCACGCGCCCGCGTCAGGTCGGAACGTTCGTGGGCGATCATCGCGGCTTGGGCGACCAACGACAAATCGGTCGGGCTGTTTTCCAACGCCAGCGCAATCAGACGCTCGGCGGATTCCAAATCGGCTGTTTGACCGAAACATTGATACAGGTGCAGGTACTGCTCGCCGGCCGCCCGCAGCATCGTCGGGTTCACACCCGCCCGATCCAGGGAGGTCTCCAGCGAGGCGACCCACTGAGCGCGAACTGCCGGGTCGTTGCCGAGTTCCACCAGCCGGCCACGCAAGAATTCCGAACGCCAACGCGGGGCCTCAAATCCCCAGTCGTCGGCTTCCACTGCACGGCGACTCTCCGATTCCACCCGGGAAAGCAACCCCCGCCGCGCCGCATCCTCGGCACGCAGCAGGGCAAGCTGTGACTGCTGGACGGGGATGATCGATTCAGATCGAAGGCACAGCAACAAGACCGCGCCGACACTCCAAGCAACGAGCGCCGATTTCCCTCGCCGTTTGCTGTCGACGGCTGTCGAAGCCCCTGTCGGCAACGCTGTGAAGCATTTCTTCTCTGCGTTTGACGAGGTGTTAGCGGCAGGGCGCAAGCCCTCCGGTCCCTCATCGTTCCCGAAACACCGGAGGGCTCGCGCCCTACCGCTAAAAAATGCTTTACAGCGTTGCCCTGTCGGGTTGCCACGATCACCAAGCCGGCCGACGGTGCAGAGCGAACCGGTGGCCATCCAGATCACCATCGCCACGCCCGGAACCGTCCAGCCGCCGGAGACGGTCAGATGGGTCATCATCGCCAACAGGATCGAACTGCCCAGCAAACGCAGCTGCGCGGTCGACGCGTCACGCAACGATCGATGCGTCAGCCACCCTGCCGCGACGGCAACCGGCACGGCGAACACACTGGCCTGCAGGTCCGGCAGCTGACCGGAAATCAAAGCAAAGCTCCACACCAACCCCAGCGACGCGCAGGCACCGCCGATCATCCAGCGCGAAACCACATGCGTTTCGCCCGCCAAGCTGTCTTCGATCACATCATCGCTTGCGTCCGTCCCAGAAGTCCCGGCACCCGTCGCGGTGCGCCGACACGTCATCAGGCAGGCGATCGACGCCAATGCCAACAGCCAGCCGCCGACGAAACCGCCGGCTGCCAGCGTCTCGAACAAAAAGTTGTGCGGGTCGGCGATCGACTCGTTGGCGATCGGTAGTCGATAGCGCAGATACATCGCCTGGAACCCGCCCGGGCCGGCTCCCACGATGGGATGATCCCACAGCAATCGCGCCGTCGCTTTCCAGTACTGCAATCGAAATTCGAGTGATGCCGGCGCCGCGGCCATCCACTCGTCGTCGCCCCACAGCAGCAGGGCAACCAGGACGACGCCGCTGATCGAGAGGGCCAACAGCGCCGCGCCGGCAAGCAGCCTGACGCGTTTGACTTCGCCGGACCGCCCGCCTCGCATCCAGATCCACAGGCCGGCCAACAGGCAAGCGACCAACGCGCTACGGCTGCGGGTGGCAAACAACGCTGCAACGCCGAGCACCGAGAGGAGCAGCAGGAACGCACGACACCAACCTGAGCGGACGTCGGCCCCCGATTGATTCACAGTGCTACCGTCGCGGAGCACGGCCAGCGGCGCCAACACGGCGACCAGCAATACCGCCGCCAACGAATTGGCCAACGCGAACGTGGCCGTCGGGCCGCCGTCGAGCAATCGGTTGGCAAACACCATCCGCTGTGCCGATCCGGCCGGTGCGTCGACGCCTGCGGACTGCAGCACGGCATCGGGGTCGGCCAGGTACTCGGCCCGGATCTGGGGCAAACTGATCCATTGCTGATGCAACGCGTGCACCGCCATGCCCGTCGCGACGGCACAGCACAGCGAAAACAGGGCAGCCCGGTTGGGACGATCAACCAACAAGCGTCGCGCCGCGGTCAACACGGCGGCTGCGGCAATCCAGACCCAAGCTTCATTGGTCGCTTGGCGCAGATTCCCCGGCGGGCAGGACGCCAGCGCCGCGATCATCATCCAAGCCGCCAACGTCCAGACCAGAACATCCAGCGTCAATCCGTTACCCAATAGCGCCGAGACCGTACGTGGATCCTTCGCCGAACCCGGTGGCCGCAACGCTTTGATGTAGGGCTGCGTCGCCATCGTCAGCGTCCACACGATCAGCGACAGCGCGCAAAACCACAGCGCATCACCGGATTCAACCAGCACGCTATCGCTGGGAAAGTACGCGACATAGATCACTTGCCCGCCCAACACGGCGGCGGCAATCCGTCGACACCAGATCGCCCACATCGGAGTCTCACCGGTCAGGCTCTCAGCCGTCGGCGGCGGCGAGGCTGGCGGCGGCGAGGACGCGACCACTCCGGCGGCCGTCGGTTTTCGCGGTTTTAATCGTTGCTTTGTTTTTGCCATCCGGTCGATTCCAAGATCACGACCAACAACAACATGCAAGCAACAATTCCCAGCACCGCGACCGCTTGCAGCACACTGACGTGCACCAGCAACAACGCCGCCAATCCGCAGGTCGCGGTGACCAGATGAATGGTCAGAACGGCTTGGGTTCGGGAAAGCCCCAAGTCAACGAGCCGATGTGAAAAATGGCTGCGGTCTCCCACGAACACACTGCGGCCTTCGCGGATGCGTATCCAAAGCACGGTGGTCATGTCGTACATCGGGATCGCCATCACGCACAGCGGCGCGAGCACCGCGTGCGGACGCGGCGGGCTGGCAAAGGTGGCCATCAACATCGAAACGGCGATCAAAAAACCGACCAGATAACTGCCCCCGTCGCCCATGAAAATCTTCGCCGGCGGGCGGTTGTGCCACAAAAATCCCAACAGTGATCCGGCAACCGACAACAGCAATCCGGCGACAAACAGCTGCGGCTCGGTCGAACCAGGGCTCGGCGTGGTCAGCATCACCGCAGCCATCGCGGTGGCAATGATCGCGGCCACACCTCCGCTGAGCGCATCCATGTTGTCCAGCATGTTGAACGAATTGATCACCGCCACGATCCAAACCACCGACAACAACTTGGTCAGCCAGGCCGCGCCGATGAACGCCGTGAAACCGAAATCCAAGTAATACACCACGAACGCCGCGACCGCGAATTCCACGCCCAACCGCAACAGCACGGGGGCGCCGCGACGATCGTCCCAGATCCCCAGTGCAAACAGCACCGTGGCCGAACCGAGCAGCCACCAGAGCTGCGCCAGACGCGACGAGATGCCGTCGAAATAGCCCACGATCGATTCGGGCAGCGTGCCGGCGACCGCCGGGATGCGATTGGAAAACAAGACCAACGCGGTGCCCAGCGTCATCGGGATCATGATGCCCAGCCAGATGCCGATCCCACCGCCCAGCGGCGTTGTGCGGGTGTGGGTGCTATGGCCGACCGGTTCGGCGACCAAGCCCAGTCGCACGGCGTTGCGACGCACCGGATACAGACTGACCAGACTGATCGCCATCGGTGGAATCACCGCCAAAGCAATCAGCCATCCGATCAGTGCGTTTTCCAAGAGATTATTTGCCCGTGAATTCGCGTTCGACGAACTTGGTGTCGTGCTTGCCCGAAACGAACTCGGGATGCTGAAGCACCTTTTCGTGGAAGCTGGCGGTCGTCGAAATGCCCTCGGTTTGGATTTCAGCCAACGCGCGGCGCATCGTCGCGATCGCTTCTTCACGCGTCGGGCGATGCACGATCAGTTTGCCGATCATCGAATCGTAGTGCGGCGGAACGGTGTAGCCGCCATAGACGTGTGAATCGAATCGCACGCCCAGGCCACCGGGCGCATAGAACTTGGTGATCTTTCCGGGGTTGGGCATGAAGTTCTTGTCGGGGTTCTCCGCGTTGATGCGGCACTCCAGCGCGTGTCCGGTCACGACGATCTGATCTTGGGTAAACGACAGTTCCTCACCGGCGGCGACGCGGATCTGTTCTTTGATCAAATCGACGCCCGTGATCATTTCGGTCACCGGATGCTCGACCTGGATTCGCGCGTTGACTTCGATGAAGAAGAAGTCGTCGTTCTGGTCGACGATAAATTCGACCGTCCCGGCGTTGCTGTAATTGGCGCCGCGAATCATGCGGACGGCGGCGTCACAAATCGCCTTTCGCTTCTCGTCGGGCAGATTCGGGCTGGGGGCTTCTTCGATCAGTTTCTGGTGACGACGCTGGACACTGCAATCCCGTTCGAACAAGTGACAAACATGACCGTGTTGGTCGGCGATCACTTGGACTTCGACGTGACGCGGGGAGCCGATGTAGCGTTCCAGGTAGACGCCGCCATTGCCGAACGCCGCTTGCGCTTCGGTGCGGGCTTGGGAGAGCGCTTTCTCGAGTGCTTCGGCGTTTTCAGCAACCCGCATCCCTTTGCCGCCGCCACCGGCGGTCGCCTTGATCAGCACCGGAAACCCGATCTTGTTGGCCGTCGCGATCGCCGCCTTGTCGTCTTCGATCAGTCCATCGCTGCCGGGCACCACGGGCACCTCGCTGGCAATCGCCATCGAGCGGGCGGTGTTTTTGTCGCCCAGCTTCTCCATCGCCGACGGACTCGGACCGATGAACTCGAATCCGCTCTCGCGGCAGACTTCATTGAAATGCGCGTTCTCGGCCAGAAAGCCATAACCGGGGTGAATCGCATCGACATTGCTGACCTCGGCGGCCGCAATGATCTGGTCGATCTTGAGGTAGCTTTCGGAGCTTTTCGGTCCGCCCACGCAATACGCTTCGTCGGCCAACTGGACGTGCATCGAATCGGCGTCGGCGGTGCTATACACGGCGACGGATTTAATACCCATCTCGCGGCAGGCGCGGATGATTCGAACCGCAATTTCGCCGCGGTTGGCGATCAATACTTTCTGAAACACAGCTTTCTCTGACGTACCCGGAGGTGGTGCGGCGCGGCGACGTGGGGGAATCGCGGTCGCGTTGAATCCGACGGTTGGCACCCCGGCGACCCGGTGGCGACGGGCCGACGCGATGACTGAAAGGCCGAGGGGTGATTAGGGGTTGGGTTGAATCCGGAACATCGGCTTTCCGAAATCGACCGCTTGTTGATCGGCCACCAAGACTTCGAGGACCTTGCCGCTGCATTCGGCGGGGATCTCATTGAACACCTTCATCGCCTCGACGATGCAGACGATCGTGTCGGGGCTGACCATCTGTCCCACTTGGACGAACGGTTCTGACTCGGGGTTCGCCTTGGAATAAAACGTCCCGACCATCGGAGCGTTGATGGTGATGGATCCGTCGTCGACTGCTGCCGATGCAGCCGGTGCCGCCGCCGCGGGGGCCGCCGGTGCCGGAGCCGCCACCGGGGCAACCGGCGCCGGACCACCGCGACCGAGTTTGATCCGGTCGTCACCCTGTTGCAAATCCACCTCCGTCAAATCGTGCTCTTCCATCAGCTTCACGATGTCACGGATGCGTTCCAAATCGAAGACGTTGTCGCCCGGTTGTTTGCCTTTGCTCATGCCTATCTCGATCGCGAAAAAAAAAGATTGGGCGAGGTTTTACAGGATCAGCCCACAATCATCGAGTCCCTTTGGCATTTGACTGAGAACCTCGTACCCAGTCTCTGTCACCAAAACGTCATCCTCGATGCGGATTCCGAATTCGCCACCAAAATACACGCCCGGCTCGACGGTGATCACCATGCCTGGGGCAAGAACGTCCTCGCTGACCGCCGAAAGTCGCGGCATTTCATGGATTTCCAGTCCCACCCCGTGGCCGAGTCCGTGCACAAAGTATTCGTCTAGTCCCGCCTTTTTCAGGACATTTCGTGCCGCCGCGTCCACTTTTGACGCATCGACGCCAGGACCAATCGCATCAATCGCTGCAAGCTGAGATTCCAAGACGGCTTCATAGGCGGACAAAAAACGCGCCGGCGGTTTTCCGAAATGGAAACTGCGGGTCATGTCGCTCGCGTAGCCCCCCAGCTTGGTGCCCCAGTCGACCAGCAGCGTCGAATAATCGCCGATCACCGTCTGGGTGCTGCGGTAGTGCGGTTTCGCACCCCCAGGTCCGGCGCCGATGATCGGTTCAAAACTGAACCCGGTCGCGCCCAGCCGCCGAATCGTCGACTCCAACTCGTAGGCGATCTCCTGTTCCGTCCAGTCTGGGCCCAGCTTGGCCAAAATCGATTCGAGCGCCCGCTCGTTGATCCGCACCGCGCTGCGCAGGATCTCGATCTCTTCGGCATCTTTGATCATGCGATGGCCGACGATCACACCCGAAGTCTCGATCCACTCGACATCAGGCAGGTGCTTTTTGAACTGACTCAGCTGCGCAACGGTCAGCTGGTCGGCCTCAACCGCGATGCGAGTCGCTCCGGATCCGGCCACGACTTGGGTGAAGAAATCGATCGGCTTTTCCGCCGGCGATTTGATTTCAACGGCCAACCCCGGGCACTCCTCTTCGAGCTGCTCTTTGTAACGACCGTCACTGAGCATCGTCTGGCCGGTCGGTTTTACCAACAGTGACGAACTGTCGCCGGTAAAACCGGTCAAATACGTGACGTTGATCTCGTTGGTCACCAAGAACGCGTCGGCTTGCAACGTCGATAGCTGGCCACTGAGTTTCCGGATTCTGTCGTTCATCAATGATTCTGATTCACACGGTCGAGATGTTGTTGGTTGACGTGAACGTGCAGCCGCGGGTGTGTCTCGAACAACCAATCCCACCCCGACTGCGTCACCGCGCTATCGTCCAGATAGAGCGACTGGAGTTTGGGCAGCGAAGCGATCTGCCGCAATCCCTGGTCGTCGATCGGCACACCGATCAGGTGCACGTTTCGCAGACTTTTGAGCCCCGCGACCGAGGCGGCCGTGTCGGATCCCAGTCGCGCCCCACCCAAACGCAGGTTGCGTAGATCCGGCAACGCCGCCAACTCGGCGACCCCACTGGCCGTCGCGTCGCAGTGGGGCAGGTTCAGAATCTGAATCGAAGCGCACCGGGCAATCGTCTTCAGGCCCCGGTCGGTCACCGGCGAATTTCGCAATCGCAAGTGCCACAGTTGGGGCAACACGGCGATCGATTCGATCCCCTCGTCGCCGATCACGCCGGCATCCAGTTGCAGCACTTCCAGCCAATCGTCTCCGCGGGTCAATGCCTTCAGCAGACTGTCGTCGATCGGCGTTTGCGACAGTGCGATTCGATCGGAATGCCCCGAACGTCCGCGGGCGAGTTGGCTGGCAAAGTCGACTTCGGCTGCCGCGGCGACTCCCGTCTGCTCCGCCGGAACCGGGGTTGCCGATTGATCACGACAGCCGATCGACGCCGGCAACGCGATCAGGCTGACAGCGACCAGGGGGACGACCCATCGTTCCGGTTGTCTGGAGGCGAGTCGTCTGGAGGCGAAAAACGTCCTGTTCATGATCGACCCGGAGAGTCCGTTTCTCCCAGCACCACGTCCTCGTAAAGTTCCCCAAGCAGAAGTTCCAGTGGGATTTCCTCAATCCGGATCACGGCATCAAGCCCGCTGACGATCGATCGGTGAAACGCTTGATCGCCACCCGCTTGCCCGTCGCGCTGATAGACGACCGCTGAGTACGACGACTGCTCGACCAAGACATAACCGGCTAACGACGGAATCTCCAAGTAGGCCTCGCGTTTTTCCCCCTCGTCGATTCGGCGAGTGGTCTCCGAGATGACCTCGACGATCAGTACGGGCTCGTCTTGAAACGATTCACCCGGGGGGGGCGTCCGGCAAACGACCATGGCATCGGGATAATAAAAGCGTGTGCCCGCCGCGGTTCGGATTCGTACTTTGGTGTCCGAATTGAACGCCCGGCAGGCGGTTCCCCGAAGTTGGTTCGCCAGCGCGACGGTCGCGTTCGTCGCGATCGCATGGTGGCGGTTGGTCTCGCCGGCGTGGGCGGAGACGATCCCTGCGACATATTCATGACGCTGGTCAGCAAGCTCCTCACCAGCCAGGTAGTCTTGGACCGAAATGAAATCGTGTTTTCGCACCGTACTCATGTTGTCGAGTCTAGGCTCTCGATGCGTTGGCCGCAAACCATCTCTGTGACCGGAACCGATGCCGTCATGGTGTGTTTGAACGTTACGGCAAACCGAAAAAAACGGGGCGGAATGCACGCGCTGGCTGGGCGGGATTTTAACGGTGAGCTACAGTTTAGGGACCACGCTTCTTGCCCTCCCATCTGATCTCTCCGGCGCTATGGCAACTCTCCGATTGACCAAACACAACACGGCGATGCTCACATCGGCGATGACGTTGGTCAATGCGATTTCTGTCGACGCGATCGTTTTGCTGCTCGAAGGGGCGACCGATTGGCAGCGTTTGGCCGAGCTGATGGCCAAGAATGGATTTGATAAACCCCTGATCGTCGCCGTCGACTCGATCGAAGAATTGGACGGGGCCGCCGAAGCCGGACTGAAACCGGTCGCGCTGAACAAGGAAAAAGCACCGCTGTTGGAGCGGTTGCAGCACGCCCTGCTGGAAGCGGCTGCCGATGAGTTCATCAAACCCAACGACGAAATCGTCGCGATCTATGGCGGATTCACCTCCGGCCGCCTGGACTCCATCAGCCATCTGAAACTCGACGAGCGGATGCGTCGGCTGACGACACGCGACCTGCAGTCACTCGAAAGCAGCGTCCCGCTGAAAACGTTGAAGGTCGTCGTCGATCTGGCCGTCCAGATCGGTGTAGAAGGTCGCGAAGGCAAACCGGTCGGGGCGTTGTTCGTCGTCGGCGACACCCGCAGCGTGCTCAAACATGCCAGCGATAGCGGCGTCGATCCGTTCCGCGGCTACAACAAGAAATCACGCAACCTGTTTGACGCCAGGGTTCAGGAAGACGCCAAAGAACTCTCCCAGTTGGACGGCGCCTTTCTGATCAATTCCGATGGGACGATCGAACGCAGCCGTCAAATGCTGGAAGTGCTGCACGAAGATCTGAACATGTCCAAGGGGCTGGGGTCACGCCACTGGGCCGCCGCCGCGATCACACGCCGCACCAAAGCCGTCGCGATCGTCGTCAGCCAGTCCACCGGCACCGTCCGGCTGTATCAAAACGGGTTCCTGAAGATGCAGATTGAGCCGATGGACAAGGGCATCAAATGGCAGGAAATCTCGTTCAAGCCTCCGAGCGCCAGTGGCGATGACTGATGTCTCGCGACAACCTCTACTCCTTGCCGCGTGACCGTGTCGGGCAGTTTCAGTTCGACGCCGATGTTGCCGACGTTTTTCCCGACATGATCTCGCGATCGGTCCCCGGATACGCGTCCATCCTCTCGGTCATCGAACAATTGGCCGGCCGATTTGTTCGCCCCGATACCAACGTCTATGACCTCGGTTGCTCGCTCGGCGCGGCGACGCTGCTGATTCGCAACCAGGCCCCGTCGAACGCCACGATTCACGCGGTCGACAACTCGTCCGCCATGATCGACCGACTGAGGAAACGGCTGGACCAGGAA
>NZ_JBFHKV010000116.1:0-12534 GCF_041595215.1 Stieleria sp.
AGCCCTCCGGTCTTTTTGTTAGCGGAAGGGCGCGAGCCCTCCGGTCTTTCAAGGTGGTTTCGCGCTGCAACCGGACGGCTCGCGCCGTTCCGCTAACACCTTCGTTGCCTTCCTGTGACATTCCTCACCGCTTGCCCGATTACCGCAGCTTCTTACTCAGAAACCGCGCCGTCGCGTTGTCGGTCTGTTCGGCGATTTGCTCCGGCGTCCCCTCGGCCATCAGCCGTCCGCCATGGATGCCGCCGCCGGGGCCGAGGTCGAGGATCCAATCACAGCAGGCCAACAGGTCGAAGTCGTGCTCAATCACAACGACCGTGTTGCCCGAATCGACCAACCGCTGGAGCACGCCGACCAGGCGTTTGACGTCGTCGAAGTGCAATCCCGTCGTCGGCTCGTCGAGCACGTACAAGGTGTTGCCGGTCGAGGTGCGTGCCAGTTCGGTTCCCAGTTTGATGCGTTGGGCCTCACCGCCACTGAGCGTCGTGCTGCTTTGCCCCAAGTGCATGTAACCGAGTCCGACGGCTTGCAGTGACGTGAGCAAGCGATGGGCCGCGGGCATGTTCTCAAAAAACGCGGCGGCCTCGTCGATCGTCATCGCCAGCACATCGGCCACGTTGGCGCCTTTGAATCGCACTTGCAACGTCTGGCGATTGAAACGTTTTCCGCCGCAGCGTGGGCAGGTCACGAACAGGTCGCTGAGAAAATTCATCGAGATCCGTTCGACGCCGTGCCCCTTGCAAAGTTCGCAGCGTCCGGCGGCGGAATTGAAACTGAATCGGCTGGTCGTGAACCCACGTGTCTTCGCCTCCCGCGTCGCCGCGAAGACCTTGCGAATCTCATCCCACACGCCGCTGTAGGTCGCCGGACAAGAGCGTGGGCTGCGCCCGATCGGAGCCTGGTCGATGGGCACCAATTTGTCCAAGTCCGCCGCCCCGGTCAGTTTTCCGAACTGCGCCACGCTGTTTGCCGTGGTGGGCAATCGTTTGCCATGGGCCAGTTGATACTCGACCGCGGGCAGCAGCGTGTCGACGACCAGCGAACTTTTTCCGCTGCCGGACACGCCACTGATTCCGATCAGACATCCCAGGGGAAATCGCGCCGTGATGTTTTTCAGGTTGTGCGTGTTGACGTCGGTCAGGCTCAGAAAACGATCGGCCGCGCGCCGCGTCTCTGGAACCGGGACCGCGTCGACACCCGACAAGTAGCGGCCGGTCAAACTCCGCTTGTTGGCCTGGATCCGTTTGGGGGTTCCCGACGCAACAATCTTGCCGCCCTGGGCTCCCGCACCGGGACCGACATCGATCACACGATCGGCCGCCCGCATCGTCGCTTCATCGTGTTCGACGACCACGACGGTGTTGCCGTTTTGTTGCAGCCGCCGCAGACAGCGGATCAAGCGATCGTGATCGGCCGGATGCAATCCGATCGAGGGTTCATCCAGGATGTAGCAAACGCCGACCAGCCCGCTGCCGATGCTGGTCGCCAACCGAACGCGTTGCAGTTCGCCACCGGAGAGCGTTTCGGCACTGCGGTCGAGCGTCAAATACGAGACACCGACTTCGTCCAAAAACTCCAGTCGTTTGGTGACTTCGGATTGAATCGGTTTGGCCACGGCGCGATGAAGTGGCGAGAGCGAGGGGCCGAGGGCGCCGATCCAAGTCGCAGCGTCGGTTAGATTCATCGCCGTCAGCTCGGTGATCGAAACGCCATCGATCGTCACGCCCATCGCTTCGCTGCGCAGCCGCCCGCCGTCGCAGGTCGGGCAAATCGTTTTCGAATCCCCCGAATCGACTCGCCCCAACCCGTCGCAGGTCGGACAGGCGCCGTAGGGACTGTTGAAGGAAAACGTCCGCGGTTCGATCTCTTCGACGCTGGCACCACACTCGATACACGCCATCGCGGTGTTGTAGATCGAATCGATCCAGTTTCCGCTTCCGTCTTCAACCGCGGCGGTCACCAGCCCCTTGCCCAAACGCAACGCCAACGAGAGCGAATCGGCCAACCGAGAATCGACGCCATCACGCACCACCAAACGGTCCACGACGGCTTCGATGGTGTGATTCTTGCGTACCGCCAATTCGGGCACGTCGTCCAACAGATACATTTCGCCGTCGACGCGGACGCGGACCAAACCGGCGACCTGGATCGATTCGAACACGTCCCGATGAGCTCCCTTGCGGCCTCGCACCATCGGCGCCATCAACACCAGCTTGCTGCCCTCGGGACGAGACAACAACGCATCGCGGATGACGTCGGCAGACTGTCGGGCGATCGCCGCACCACAGCTGCCGCAATGAGGTAGCCCCACGCGAGAAAACATCAGACGCAAGTAATCGTAGATCTCGGTGACGGTAGCCACGGTGCTGCGGGCGCTCGTCGAGCCGGGCTTTTGATCGATCGCCATCGTCGGCGCCAAACCGTCGATCAGATCCACATCCGGTCGCGGCATCGAATCTAAGAATTGCCGGGCATAAGCCGACAGGCTGTCGATGTATTGCCGCTGCCCCTCGGCGAACAACGTGTCAAAGGCCAGCGAACTTTTGCCGCTGCCCGAGACACCGGTGATCACCGTGATCGCGTCGCGGGGAATATCGACGTCCACCGATTGCAGATTGTGAACCCGAGCGCCGCGAATTCGGATCGAGTTGGGGATTCGGCGCGGGCTGGCGGAACGGGATTTCGGCACCGGTGTTCAAGATGCGGGGGGAAAGACTGGGGCAACGCGGCTGGACAGTCTATGCAATCGGGCAAGCGGACAACACGGTGTACACGCCAGAGCCAGCCACCGTAGGTGACGCTGTGCGTCACATCTCCAGCCCCGTAGCCCCCGTAGGTGACGCTGTGCGTCACATCTTCAGCCCCGTAGGTGACGCTTTGCGTCACATCTCCAGCCCCGTAGGTGACGCTGTGCGTCACATCTCCAGCCCCGTAGGTGACGCTGTGCGTCACATCTTCAGCCCCGTAGCCCCCGTAGGTGACGCTGTGCGTCACATCTTCAGACGTGACGCACAGCGTCACCTACCGCAAACTCAAGCCGCTTTGGCGAGTCGTTTGGCGACGCGTGGGGGTGGCTCACGCCAACGTCGGTGCAGCCACCAGTATTGCTCGACCGCTTCGGAAACGCTGATCGCCAACTGTCGGTTGTACCACTTGGTCAGCGATTCGACCGACTCGCAATCGCCCCGGGGATCATCCTGCGGATCGGCGACGGCGACGCAAGCGGTTTCAAATCTCATCGGCTGGCCGTCGATCCGCCGGGTCGATCCGGCCAGCATGGGCGCGCCGCTACCGAGCGAAAACAATGCCAGTGCCTTGTGGCAGGACGCCGGAACGCCCAGAAACTTGGTCCAACATCCCTTGGGGCCGGCGTGCTGATCGGCCAGGATCGCCAGCGTGCCGCCGTCGGCCAGATGCTGATCGACCTGGATCGCGCAGCCGTCCTTGTCCAACATCCTCTGCCCCTTGGCGCTGCGGAATCGGTGGACCCAGTCATCGAGAAAGGGATTGTCCAGACGGCGGGCAATGGTTGTCGATTCACACGCCATCAACCCCGCGGTGTAGCCGCCGATTTCGAAATTGCCGAAGTGTCCGGTCACCATCACGGTGGGACGTTTGGACAGACAGTTCCGCAAGATATCGCGGCTGTTGCGAAAACGAACGTATTGGGACCAGTTGGTCAGGTGCAGCCGCCGCTGAGCCCAGGCGATTTCGCAGACCATCAGCATCAGCGAGTGCCACATCGACACTTCGAGCGCCTTCCGCTGACGCTCGCTGGCGTGGGGAAAGACCTGTTTTAGATTTGTCGCCGTCGTGTGTTTTCGGAGCGGCCCGAGACGGCAGATCAGCGTCGCCAACAGGCGACAGAGCGCGTCGCCCAGGTCCAGTGGCAGCGTCTGGATCACCGCGACGACCAGCCGAATGACCAGGTAGCTGGCAAAATCGATCGCCCGCTGCCGAGCCGGTTTCCAGCCGGCGGCCAGTTTCCCGCCGACACCGAGCAGCATGAATCGTTTGAGTGGTGTGACCATCGGGATCAGATTGAACCGGGGAAAACTTGCGAAATGCGACGCCGCCCGCAGCGGAAGTCCGGCGAGAGTGTCTCAGAAGTGACGCGTCAGACTCCAGAGCGATTTTCTGGACTGCGTTTTGCACTGAGTTCCTGGACTGCGGGGTGAAACACGCCCCAGCGGGACGCGTCGCGGCTTGTCGTTTCAATCAGATCACACGGGGGTTGAGTCGCGAGCGTGCCAGCGTATGGGCCTTAACCACCAAGAAGACGTACCGGGGCCCGTAGGCTCGCGTTCAATACCGCTCCATCGACATTGAGGGGTGCCGCTCGCGCTGGAGCGAACCGGCTGATATCAATTGATGATCAGCCGTTTGGCGCGAGCCTACGGGCCCTGCTCTGGTCAAAACCTTGTGGATTGAGCGGTATTGGGCTCGCGTTAACCGTCTGATCAAGTAGACTCGCCGGTCAGGGAGCGGCACCCCAGCCCGACGCCTTGGCGAGGGGCGCCGCGTGGCCCCTTGCTCACGCGTGCGGGCTGAAATCGACAGCCCGGTCGGCGACCGATGTGGGTTGATCGCCCCGATAAAACCGGGCGTCGGGACACTATTTTGGCATTCGTCGATTCTCACCGCTGGGGTGGTGGTTGTTGGATCGGTGCTCGAAAGCGAACATGCCGCTTCTGAGCCTTTGGTTTTCGTTTGTCCCCCCAATCCCCAGACCGATGAATTCCCCCGACCCTTCCCGTTCCTCTCCCCCCAGCCCCCCAGCCTCCGACGGGGCCAATCCGTCTAGCGGGGCCTGTGCCGTCGTGTTGGCCGCCGGCAAAGGGACGCGCATGAACAGCGATCTACCCAAAGTCCTCTGCCCGGTCGTCGGCCGAGCGATGATCCATTTCGTCATCGACGCCTTGGAAGCCGCCGGCATCCACCGCCAGATCGTCGTGGTGGGCTACGAGGCCGAAGCGGTCAAGCGAGAGCTGGCGACGCGGCAGGGGAGCAACATTCAATTCGCACTGCAGTCCGAACAACTCGGGACCGGCCACGCGGTGCAGTGTTGCGGTGACTTTTTGGCCGACCAAACCGGTCCCACGATCGTGGTCGCGGGGGATTCCCCCTTGATCCAATCCGACAGCTTGAAAACGCTGCTGGCGCACTTCAACGAAACCCAACCGGCCCTGCTGCTGGGCACGCTGAAGAAAGACGACCCGACCGGTCTCGGCCGCATCGTGCGAAACGAACGCGGCGACTTCATCGGCATCGTCGAACACAAGGATGCGACGCCCGAACAGTTGGCGATCAACGAAGTCAACATGAGCACGTACCTGTTTCGCACCCCGGATCTGCTCGATGCACTTGCGATGTTAAAAAACGACAACGCCCAGGGCGAATACTATCTGACCGATTGTGCGCGTTTGTTGCGAGAATCCGGACGCCCGGTCGCGGCGTTGCCGGCGCTGCAACCGTGTGAATCACTGTCGATCAACAATCCCGACGAACTTCGATTGGTCGACCAACAGATGCGGACGATGGGTTATGCGTGAATTAAAAATTTTCAGCGGCAGGGCCAATCCCGATCTGGCGATGAAAATCTGTCGCCACCTGCACCTCGAACCGGCCGCGATCTCGCTGGGCAAGTTTCCCGACGGGGAGAATTATTGCAAATTGGACGAAGACGTCCGTGGTCGCGATGTGTTTCTGGTTCAGCCGACGTGCCCGCCGGTCAACGACAACTTGTTCGAGTTGTTGGTGATGATCGATTGCTGCAAGCGCGCCAGTGCCGAACGGGTCACCGCGGTGATCCCGTACTATGGCTATGCGCGACAAGACCGCAAAGACGAAGGCCGCGTGCCGATCACGGCCAAGATGGTCGCCAACATCATCGCTCGCGCCGGTGCCGATCGCGTGTTGACGATGGATCTGCACGCCGCCCAGATCCAAGGCTTCTTTGACGTCCCGGTCGATCACCTGTATGCCGCACCGGTGCTCAATGAACACTTCAGCAATCGCGGATTGACCGATGACAAGATCGTCGTGGTCAGCCCCGACGAAGGCAGCATCAAACGCGCCGTCGGCCACGGCAAACGCCTCGGCGGAAAACTGGCGATCGTCGACAAACGACGCACCAACGCGTTGGAGGTCCGCCAAAGTACGATCATCGGCGGTCCCGTCGAAGGCAAGATCGCGCTGATGTTTGACGACATGATCAGCACCGCCGGATCGATTTGTGGTGCCGCCAAACTGGTTCACGAAGCCGGGGCCGCGGAAATCCACATCGCCTGCACCCACGGCGTCTTCTGCGGACCGGCCATCGAACGACTCCGCGAAGCCCCCGTCGATTCGATCACCGTCACCGACACGATCCCGATCGCCGCCGACAAGATGTTGCCCAAGATGGTCCAATTGTCCGTCGCACCCCTGTTGGCCGAAGCGATCAAACGGATCCACCACGATCAATCGATCAGCGAACTGTTCCGCGAACGCTAGGGCGGCAGCGGGGCAGGAACGTCACTGCCGGCGAAGAGGATGGGGTCAAAAAATGGGGTGGTCAAGAAATCATCCCACCGAGGTCCAGCTCAAGGCTCAGTGTTTCTCAAGGCTCAGTGTTTCCCAAGGCTCAGTGTTATTGAGCGACCACGAACGACATGATCACGACCGCGGCGTGGGATTTCGTGTCGTTCGCGTTTTTCGTGGTTGAAACGACCACGATCCATCGACCGGATCTCGATCGCACGGGACGGCGACGGGCGGTGCATTCGGCACATCCGGAGTTTCTTGAACCGTATTCGCACCGCTCACCACGGGTCGGGCGGAAACCCGCCGATGGCGGCGAACGGGCAAAGCACATTTCAGGATCACTTCTGCACGCCCCACGACGGTCCTCTCGGTTCTCTCATGGCCCAGAATTCGCCAGCCACTGAACACGTTCTCCAGCCGCATCGACGCATCTTGGAGTTGGATTCACTGCGGGCGCTCGCGGCGATCAACCTGCTGCTGTTCCATTTCACGCACGTCTACAGCGTTAAATTCGGATACACCTCGCCGCTGGGTTTCGAATGGCCTTACGGCGCGTACGGCGTCGAGATGTTTTTCATCCTGTCGGGGTTCGTCAACAGCATGTCGCTGATGCGACGCGGAAAACCCGTCGACTTCGTCGCCGCGCGGTTGATCCGCATCCTGCCGATCTTCTTGATGGTGATCGTTGCCAATTTATGGATCATGAGCTTCGCGCCGCTCGATGAGATCGGCATCACGACGGCACAATTCGCCGCCAACTTGACGTTGTTGCCACGCATCTTTGGACACGAGTGCGTCGACCCGGTGATGTGGACGTTGCAAGTCGAGATGATGTTCTACTTCACGCTGGTCGCGTTGTATCGATCCGGTGGCCTGCGGCGCTACTTTGTCGGCTGGGGATCGTTACTGGTCCTGTCGTATTTTGTTTGCCCGGCGCTCGATGCGGTGGAATCGACGGCGGCCGGTGCCTGGTGGTTCTCGCTGGCAACGGCGGCCCGGCGTTTGATGCTGTTGGATTTCGTGCCGTTGTTCGCAATGGGATTCCTGCTGTACATGGTGAAAACCAAAACGGGGCGGCTGTGGCAAAACCTGCTGGGCATCCTGGTCGCCGCCTTCGTCTTTCACAGCATTGATCACGGCAAGCACAACCCGGCGGCGACGGCGTTGATCCTGGGACTGGTGACCGCCTGTGCGTACGGCAAGATGCCCGTGCTGCGGTTCCGTCCGCTGCTGTTCGTCAGCACGATCTCTTACGCGCTCTACCTGTGCCACAACAACCTGGGGTGCGTGTTGATTCACCGACTGGACCACAGCGGCTATCCGCCAGTCGTGTGCTTCGGTTTGGCCGTCGTGTTCGCGTTCTGCCTGGCGACGCTGGTGACCACGCGGATCGAAGGCCCGATCACGAACTGGTTGCGGACACGCTGGGAACGCTATCGCAGCGGAGAACAGACCTCCGCGGCGGTGGCGACGGAGTAGCCGCGGAGACTCGTTTAAACCGTTACTGCTCGCTCAGTGCGGCGGCGAGCTGTTCGTAAGTGCGACCGGAATCGATCTTATTGCCGCGGTTGTCCAATGCGATCTGGTACAAGTGTTGGCCACAGGTCGTCGGATACTTTCCGGTGACACAGGCTCGACACAAATGGTCGGCTGGCAATTCGATGGCGCGTGCGAGCGCTTCGACCGGCAGATACCTGAGCGAGTCGGCGCCCAAGTCATCGGCAAGCCGTTGCTGGGCTTCATCGGTCAATTCGCCTTCAGTGCCGAAATACTTGGGCCCGATTAACTGATCGATCGTGCTCATGTCGATGCCGTAAAAACACGGCGCGACGATGGGCGGACAAGCCACGCGAACGTGAATTTCTTTGGCGCCGCCGACTTCGCGAATCCGATCCAACAACACGTTCATGGTGGTGCTGCGGACGATCGAATCTTCCACCAGGATGATGCGTTTGCCTTCCATCACCTCGCGCAGCGGAGTGTACTTCGTCGCCGCTTTGACTTTCCGGGCCCGGCCGCCTTCGATGAATGTTCGACCGGCGTACCGATTTCGGATCAGCCCTTCGCGGCAGGGGATGGACAGTTCGTAGGCCATCGCGTCGGCGGCGGCTTTGCTGGTGTCCGGGACGGGGACGATGATCGTGTCGGGATCGTCCAACGGGACACGGCCGAGTTCGCGTTCACCGCGGGCGAGTTCTTCCCCCAGTCGCGTTCGGCTCAAGTAAACGCTGCGGTCATCCAGCGTGCTGGCGACGTTGGCGAAGTAAATCCATTCAAAGAAACAATGGGCGGGCTTGTCGACCGGCGCGAATTGTTCCATCCGAAACCCCGACTCGGGGCTGACGATGATCGCGTGTCCCGGCGGCAGCGATTTAATTTGATCGGTTTCAAACCCCAAGTTCAGCAGCGCGACACTTTCGCTGGCTGCGGCAAACAGGGGGCCCTCTTGGACATAACACATCGGTTTGATGCCCAGCGGATCGCGGGCCACGATCATCTCGCCTTCGGCGGTCAACAACGCCAACGAGTACGCACCGTCAAAGTCGGCGGCGACCTGTCGCAGCACATCGATCCATTCGATCCGCTCGGTCGAATGGCTGAGCACCCGGCCGATTTCGTGCAGAATGATTTCGGTGTCGGTATCGAGTGTCAGGTGATGGTCGCCGTCGGCCAACAAGCGTTCTTTCAAAACGCCATAATTTGCCAGTTGGCCGTTGAAACAAAAACTGAACCATTTCCGTTTGTGGATGTGATCCCGCTGAAACGGCTGGGCGTAGCTGCGGTCGTCCTGGCCACAGGTGGCGTAGCGGACGTGACCGATCGCCGCACGTCCGGCCAGACCCCGCATCAAGGACTCGCATTTGGCGCGATGGTTGAGCCGAAACACCTCGGTGACGGTGCCGACGTCTTTCCGTGTGTGCAGCAATTTGGCTCGATCGGGATCATACGTGGACATCCCGGCGGCCAATTGGCCGCGGTTCTGGATATCCAGCAACATCCGCGGCAGCAATCGAGAGATCTGACGCGGCCCCTCGTCGGTGCACATCGGGCTGCGCCCGCGGCCGGAAAGATGGTAAATCGCCGCGACACCGCATTCGTGGTGCAACTCGCTCATGCCGGGGTTTGCTCGTCAAACGTTGAGAGGGGAGATCATGGGATCGCAGCGAGCATGTGACTCGTCGCAGATGTCTACGTGCCTATTGTCCAAATGCAGACCGATTTGTCGAACCGCCCAGTCGCGGGGAGGATTCGATTTTCGAAAATTTGACGCGGTTTGGCCAATCACCCGCCTTTTGCCGGATAGGCGATGTTCGGATCGGAAGTTATCGTGTTCGGGGTTCTGTCGCTTAGACAGTTTACTTGAGAACGTCCGCCGGACCTGTTTTTTCGCGTTCCGCCCAAACTTCCTCGCCGTTTGTTGCATTTGTGACTGATTCGGATTCCAGCCAGCTGCGTCACGCCGCGATCGAGGGAGCACGCTGCGTGGTTGTCAAAGTCGGCACACGGGTGTTGACCGATCCCCAAGGCAAATTGGATCGTTGCCGCATCGAATCGCTGGCCAATGGCCTGTGCCAGATCGCCGACACCGGCCGCCAGACGGTCATGGTCAGCAGCGGGGCGGTCGGCGCCGGCATGGGAAAACTGAATCTGGACCGACGCCCGACCGATTTGGCAAAGTTGCAAGCCGTCGCCGCGGTCGGACAAGCCGATCTGATCCAAGCCTATGAGAAAGCATTGGCGGGGTGTGGCCGGCACGCCGCGCAAGTCCTGCTGACACGCAACGATCTGCGCCGCCGCGACGGATACCTGCACGTTCGAAACGCGTTGGCGAGTATTCATGAATTGGGCGCCGTGGCGATCGTCAATGAGAACGATTCCGTCGCCGTCGCAGAATTGATGACGACGTTCGGCGACAATGACCGCCTGGCCGCGCAAGTCGCCGGGCTGCTGGACCAAGCCTTGCTGATCATCCTGTCGGACGTCGATGGACTCTACGACGGCCCGCCAGACGCCCCCGGCAGCCAGCGCATCGACTTGGTCCAATCGCTCGACGACAAAATCTTGGGCCTGGCCCAAGATCACCGCAGCACCCTCAGCAAGGGCGGCATGGCCAGCAAGCTGTCGGCGGCCAAGTTGGCCACCGCACACGGACACGCCGTCATCATCGGTCCCGGCCGCGTCGACGGAGTGCTGGAACAGATCCTCCGCGGCGATTCGATCGGAACGTTGTTTCTACCCGGCCAACGGAACCTCCGCGGGCGACGCCGTTGGATCAGTGGTTCGGCCGAAATCGAAGGCCAATTGATCGTGGATGCCGGGGCCGCACGGGCGCTACGCGAAAACGGCCGCAGTCTGCTGGCGATCGGAATCCAAGAGGTGCGTGGCAAATTCAACGCCGGTGCCGTGGTCACGATCAAGGACCAGGAGGGCAACGAAATCGCCCGCGGTCTGTGCAATTATCCCTCCAAAGAAGTTGATCGGATCAAGGGAAAAATCAGCGACATGATCACCGGAATCCTCGGCCACCGCCCGTACGATTCGGTCGTCCATCGCGACAACATGACGCTGCGAATCTGACCTGGTAACACTCCCCGGCAATCTCCGCTTGGTGAGACAGACCCGTCCGCCCGCGGCGAATGAACTCGCCGCGCACTCTCTGTCGCCAGGTGCCGCCATGCCCGTTTGGACCCGAAACACGCTGCTCTACCCGTTTTTGATCGCCCTGGGCATGATCGCCCTGCCAACCACCCCGTTGCACGCCGATTCCGCCGGCTACCAGCAAACGCTCAAAAGCACCGCGTGGGTGATCACCAGCAACGCCGAAAATGAAACCTCCGCCGGAACCGGCGTCTACGTCGATGCCGAGAAAAAGCTGCTGTTGACCAACGCCCACGTGATCGGCGAGAGCCGCAAGGCCGTCGTGTTTTTCCCCACGCAATCGGGCGGCAAGCTGGCCGTTCGCCGAAAATTTTACCTCGACAACATCCTCAAACTGGGCATCCAAGGCGATGTCGTCGCGGTCGACCGCAAACGCGACTTGGCCCTGATCCAATTGCCCCGCGTGCCGGCCGGGATCGAAGCGATCGCGATGGCCGATGACAGCACGACACCGGGCGCCAAAGTCGCCCTGGTCGGCAACCCCGGCGACAGCGAAATCCTGTGGATCTACACCGCCGGGACTGTTCGTTCGGTGTACCAAAAGAAATTCAAATCCAGCCACGGCGAACATGACTTCATGGCGTTGGAAATACAGAGCCCGATCAAGCCGGGTGACAGCGGTGGTCCGATCGTCGACGAAGCCGGCAAGCTGGTCGGATTGGCCCAGTCGTTCTCCCCGCAAAGCCCCTTGGTCAGCTTCTGTGTCGACATCACCGAAATCCGCCAAATGCTGGCCAGCCCCTGGAAAAGCGCCCCGCTGCCGGCCAAGGTGCTGCTCGACGAAGCCGGAATCGAATACACCCGACATTCCAGCGGCCACTACCAAATCGACCGCACCGTCGGATCAAACACCCAAGCCGTGTTCGTCGCCAAGAACACCGAATACCACGGCCGGGCCGACATTCGCCGCATCTGGTCGACCGTCCAGACGACCGACCAGGCTCCCAGCGAAACGCTGCTGATGCGACTGATGCGTCAGAACACGGCGACCAAACTCGGCGCCTGGGCCATCGAAAAAACCGACTCCGGCTACGTCGTGTTCTACGTCGCCAAACTGGACGCGACCGCCAGCGACGAAGCCATCGAAAGCACCATCGACTACGTCGCCCGCCTGGCCGCCGCGATGGAGCAAGACCTGAAACCGAAACCCGACCAAAAAACCGCCCAAGCCACGCTGCAAGCCTGGTTGGCGGAGTAGGGGGAGGTTTCAAGTTTCAAGTTTCAGGTTTCAAGTTTCAGGTTTCAAGTTTCAGGTTTCAGGTTTCAGGTTTCAGGTTTCAGGTTTCAGGTTTCAGGTTTCAGGTTTCAGGTTTCAGGTTTCAGGTTTCAGGTTTCAGATTTCAGATTTGAGAT
>NZ_JBFHKV010000117.1:0-12476 GCF_041595215.1 Stieleria sp.
CGAAGTCCCGATTGGATTTTGATTCTCGTTCCCAGGCAGGAACCTAACGCCGTGAACGATTTTCAGGGAGCTAACTTCGCCAGAAGGTGGTGGCTCGCATGGAACGCTAACAATCCACGCTCTGGCGAGCGTAGTTGTGGAACGCAAAGCCTGTAATTGCCAGCCTAAAAATGGTTCACGGCGTTCGGCGCGATTCCTGGAAACAAGATATCTGTCCCCTGGAAACAATGGATCGGGGAAGATGGTTGATACCGCCGCCGCAAGGGGACTGCGTCAGGCCTTCTTGACGAACTCGGATTTCAGTGACATCGCGCCGATGCCATCGATCTTGCAATCGATATCGTGATCGCCATCGACAACGCGGATGTTCTTGACTTTGGTGCCAACTTTGACCACGCCGCCATTGAACTTCAAGTCTTTGATGACGACGACGGCGTAGTAGAGACAGGGACATTAGACACAGGGACATAACACTTTGTTGGGTGAGGCGCGAGCACCTCGGACGGGCCATGGCTGAAGGAGATGCGATATTCCTCGACGTTCCTGGCGTATTCTGCGTTCGGCACCTTCTTAATCCCTTGGCTTTTGTCTCACGTCCGCAACCGTTGATGTGCAAGTGCTGACGGAACGTATCGCCCGTTTTGCGAAAGAGTCCCCAGCTTACAAGCCGGACCTGTTCTTATACCCCAATCCGAAACACCCGCGCGGTTGCAAAAACGAAAACGAGATTTGGATATCTTTATTTCGTATCTTGCTCGCCGCAGCGGATTTACCAGGTTAATTGTGATTCGGATTCTCGGTGGTGAAGACCACGAACTCCCGTTCGCCAACTTACGAGCGATTCTGCTCGCATTGCATCATCGAGTCGAAAACGATTTGCTTTATAAGCGTCGGCTGAGTTCACCAATCCGAGCGTTATCGGCCATTCAAATTGAGCCCGCCCGCCGTCGCAAGATCGGCGGCGAACGCGTCAAGTGCGACGTCGATTTCCGTCAGTTCTTCCGTCGAATTTGCCAGCACAAGATCACGCGCAGCGTGCCGATTGTCGTTCTCTTCTGAGGCAGGAAGTTCGCGCGGTTTGGTGGCCGATGGTTCACTCCACGCGTCGACGTCAGTTTCAGCTTGCATCTGAAAACGGTATCGATCGCTTGACGAAAACGAAGTCAAAGCCCCCACGTACAACGCCGGCGCCGGCGTTTGACTCGCTGCGCCGCTTGGATCCGCTGCTGTTGCCGATACGTTCACTAAACTCGAAGCTGATTCGCCGTTGGCGGCAACCGGCAAGGCCAAAGCATTGATCACTAGTAAGGCGTCAATCGCAGTCAACTTGCCGTCACCGTTGACATCGGTGTAGTTCTCCGGTCTCGCTGGCAGAGGCAGCATCCCCTCACCGTTGATGCTTGTTTGTTGGATTTGATTGATAATGATCAACGCGTCGATTGCGGTTACTTTTCCGTCGTTATTGACATCCGCTCTGTTGCTCGGGTTCGTGTACAGCGACTGCGACTCCTGCGCGGTGACACCTACTGGCGGGTCGAAGTTGCCCACCACTGGCCGAAGGCCTCCCAGTGCGGCCGGTTCCCGCTCATCGCCAAAGTTGTAGAAGATATCCTGGTTCACTTGGGCAACGCCCGGCTGTCCGGTCGGCGGTGGTTCGAAGCGGGCGTCCACCGTCCCAGTGGCGGAAAGATCGGTGTTGACATCTAGGAACCACTCACCAGCCTCGCGGGCGCCGCTGTTGCTGCCGGTTTCGCGGCGTACGAACAAGCCAATGTCGTCATCACCGTCCTGGTCCCAGTCATGTGCCACCGGCAGCGGTTTCAGCCCTCCGAAGTCGAATGACGGGAAGTTGACGGTCAATTCGCTATCGCCAAAGTCGTCGTTGGTGTCCAGGAAAAACTTGTCCTGATCAAAAGTGCCAACATTGTCGTCGCCATCGCCATCCCAGTCGCCAGCGACGGGGAGTCCTTTCATGCTGGTGTTTATCCTGGTGGGATTAATGCGTGTGACCGCAGGAGTGTAGTCGGTGCTTGTTTTATCAATGAACCAACTGCTGCCTTTCAGTACGCCCACTTCGTCCCTACCGTCGCCATCCCAGTCCCCTGAAATCGGCTCGCCGTTGCCGGATCCCTGCATGCTGAACTCAAACGCAGCGTCCTTGGCCAAGTCAAAGGCACCATTGGCATCCAGATCCAGGAAGAAGAAATCTTTGCCACCTCGTTTGCCGAGCACGCCGATTTCATCATAGCCATCGCCATTCCAATCACCGACGACGGGAAGATCCCCCTTGGTACCGAATTTCCAGACGACGTCGCGGTGGGTAAAGTCCGAGTTGTCGGGATCAAAGATACCGTTTCCGTTGAGGTCGACGTACCAGGTGCCATCTCCAAGATAGGTAGCGACTTCAGGTCGGCTATCCACTGTGAAGCGTGCCACGAAATCGCCACCCGCGACGGTGTCTCCCGAGGGCAACATCGGACCGCCTTGAGGCTCTTGGGCATTGCTTTCGCCATCCAGCTTGTTCCCACTCGGGTCAACGATGGAGTCGCTCAGCGTGAGCGTGTAGCGGTCGTCCGGCAGTGGGAAATCGAACTGCAGTTCGATCGTGGCGGTCGCCAGTCCGCCTTGGTCGACGGGGGCATTGATCACAATGATGTTCGAGATAGGAATGATCCCATTGTGATCTCCGATCAACGTATAGTGACCTGCCGCCGATGAAATGTCGGTGTTCAACGCTCCGTAAACAAATCCGGGGAATCGAGTCGGTTGGTCCTGAATGTTGATCGTCAAACTATTGACTAACGGAGTCGGCCCTTGGCTTACCGGTTTTACATCAAAAATGTTGTAGGTTGGATTTCCCGTGATTTGAATTGCATGTTCCGGTCCGGCACCATCTGGATCAATGATCTGAGGTCCCAGCAAGTCCAGATCCGCAACATTGATGTCATAAACGTTGATCGAATCAGGGGTCGCACCCTGGATACGCACTAAGTAGCTTCCTCCAACTTCCGTACCGATGGTCTGGATTGCATCGTCCGTCTCCGACGGCAAACGTACGATTGGTGTTCCGTCGGCATCGAAAATATCAACTCGCAATCGTCCGTCACCTGGCAGACCGGGTTGGCCATTGGCGAGCGTGGGAACCGCGTCGAACAACACCTCGAATTGGAAGGTGCCCGTTTTCGAGGCGGTGAAGCGATACCAGTCCTCATCACCATTCAGATCAAATCCGAGTCCAAAGGGATCCGTCTGGGCGCCAGGATTAATGGTCGGCTTTGTCGTGTGTTCGGCCAGGTCGGACAATTCCGTGGGATTATGAAAGCTGTTGTTTTGCGAGAAGGTATCCGGGTGGAACACGACGATACGTCCGAGTCCGTCGCTACCTGTACCGCCGAATGTATCACTGGTTGCGTCCGTACCGAGCGGCACGATGTCAACGTATTCGATCCCATCGTACGACACCGCTGACAAAGAACCGACAATCAACGTTCCGCTTCGTTCGTCAGTTCCTTGATGGTGTTGCACGGTGTTTCCGATCCCATCGTCCATGACCACGAGCCGGTCACTCGCATTGGGTTCGCCGCCGTGTACCGTAACGCGAAGGCTGCTGGCCGGGGTCGCATTGAGCCCGTGTGCAACTCGAACTGCAATCGTGTCGTCACCCTGCCCCGCTTCCACCTGAGCTTGCTCGACGCTACCCGCGACCAGCGTGTCAGTGTCAACCACGCCATTGAGCCGTACAGTGAGAGCCGTTGCGGAAGTCTGGTCGACGGTGATGCTGTCGCTGCCCGATGTTCCCTTGATCAAGATCGTGTCGAAGCCGCTTCCGCCGTCGAGCGTGTCATTACCAGTGCCGCCGATCAGCGTATCCTCACCCTCGTTGCCGAACAATTGATCGTCGCCCGCGCCGCCTTTGAGCAGATCGTCGCCGAGACCGCCGATCAAGATACCGCTGGCCGCCAGGACGTCATCGCCCGATCCACCGTCCAGAGTAATCAAGATAGTGCCTTCGACTCCCGCCGCCGCCTTGAGGATGTCATTGCCTCCGTTGCCGAGCAGCGTTAGCCGGTCCAGATCGGAAGCGGCAGCGCTGAGGATTTCGATGTCGTATTCGAGTCCGGCGACATTAATGACGCCACCTGCACTTGTCACCCTTAGGTTGTCCGCGACGTTGCGTCCGTTGATGGTGACTAGGTCTTCGGATCCGGTCACGCCCAGGTTCAAATTTACCGCGACAACCTCAGTCTTGGTCAGGTCGGCCACGTTGAAGGTATCGCCGCCGCCCTGCCCGTTGACATTAATTTGTTCGACGCCATGCGTATCAACCACGGCAGCGCCGAGGATGACATTGAGGTGAGTCGAGTTGGCGGCTGCTTGAAGCATGAAGGCGTCTGCTGCAACGCTACCGTTGAAGTTCAGGATGTCGGCCGCGTCGCCGCCGCCGTCGATGAAGTCGCTGCCGTCGCCGGCGTTCCAAATGAAGATATCGAAGTCGTCGCCACCGTGCAGCCGATCGGTTCCGGTGCCGCCTGTGATGGTGTCATTGCCCTCTTCGCCATACACGTCGTCGTCGCCGCCACCGGCCACGATCACGTCCTGGCCTGGCCCGCCGAAGATTAAATCAGCATCGTCCGAACCGATGATGGTGTCATTGCCTAGGCCACCGAAGATCGTGGCGGCCTGCGAATCCGACATGTCAATGATGTCGTTGCCGTCGCCGGCGTCGACGAACTTCTGCACGTCGGACACGTTAAGGTCGAGGTCGATGTTGTCATCGCTGCCAAACGTGTACAGCTCGAAGCGATCCAGGTTGCTGCCGAGAGTGACGGTGCCTTGGCCGGCGATAGTGACGGCCGTAGCAGTCGAGGTCACGGTGTCGATGCCCGCACTACCCAGTATGCTCAGGACATCGAACCCTCCGCTGCCGCCATTGGTCGTCACCGCGTTGGCACCACTGTAGTCGAACGTTGGCGCGCCGTTGGAACGATGGCTGCCACTGCCGCCGTTGCCGAGATTCACGACAAAGTTGTCGTCCACATTGGTGCCGTTGATGATCAGTGTATCGGTGCCCTGGCCCTCGTAGACGATCTGTTCTACGCCGCTGATATTGATCTGCGACGAAAGTTCCAAGACTTCGATGCCGGTCGGCGAGTAGGTAACCGTCTGGCTACCCTGAGTTTCCAGCGTGAAAACGTCCCCCTGTTGTCCCACGCCAGTCGTTGTGCCGGGGGCTCCACCGATGACAGTCAAGTCGACGTTCCAGACCGCGCTGCTTGGGTCCAGTGTCCACAGCACGATGTCGTCGTCGCCAGCCAGGGCGTTCACCGTGAACATCGGAGTGTTGAGGAACAGGATGCCCGGCCCGGCGTTGAGGCTGACGGTGAAGTCCTGTACGCCATCGGCTCCCGCGTGCGTGGAACTGTCGCGGGCGATGATGGTAATGTCGTCATCACCGTTGGTACCCAGGAAAACGCCTGCAACGCCGCCGGTGACGGAAACCTCCTCGATGTGGTCCCAACTGACTCGCTGGACGCCAAGGCCATCGGCGACGAATCCACCTGAGTCGTTCTCCGGTCCTGGTTCGAGTGTGTAGCTGGTCGTCGGAAGGAAGTGGATCAAGTCACCGGCAGTGGCGCCGATCGGGTTGCCGCCGTCGATGAATACTGGGATCGTGCCGGGCGTGATGTTGAATGTGTCGTCTCCACCGTTGCCGTTGAGCGTCAGGCCGATGTAGTTTTCCGTATCGACGTTAAAGAGCCCGACGAGTTGGACGTCATCGTTGAGTAGGGTTGTCGTGTCGGCCGCCGAGGTGTCACGCTGGTTCACCGTCAGCGTCTCGTCCTCGCCGGGGTTGGCATTCGCCGTGATGTCCTCGACATTCGTGAACGAGACGAGTTGGCTGTTCAGTGCGGATGTCACCCCCGGCGAATCGATGTGCCCTGCCTGGGCAGCGGTTGCCGTCACACGGGTACTGTCGATCAGCCCGGCCACGTTGTTGTAGATGATCCGGTCCGTACCGGTGCCGCCATCAATCGCGACGGCGACATTCCACGGCAGCACCGAAGTGGCAAACGGCGTCACGGTGATCACGTCGGCCAGATCGCCAGCGTTGAACGTGAATCTGTCCACACCGCTGAAAGAGATGGGGACGCCGCCGTTGAGCGTGAACGTGCCCGCTTTCTGACCGCTGCCCGTCAATGTTAATGCGTCTGCGTCACCGACCTCTGCCAAGAGCGTGACGCTGCCGCCACCCCTAGCGTTGATGATGTTCACAAACTCGAAGTTGTTGAACGTGACCGGTTGCCGGCCTGCGGCCGTGATCTGGTTGCCCACGATGGTCACCGCAAGACCATCGGCGATGAAGTTCAGCGTGTCGCTGCCGTCTTCGGCATCCACGGTGATCGGTGTCGCGGCCGAGGGCGTGATCGTGAACGTGTCATCGTCGTCGGCTGCTGCGTCCACGCCGATCGAGGCCAGCGGCGCGATCAGCGTACCGGCGACAATCACGTTGGCACCGGTGGTGTCGGCTGCGTCGTCGCCGAAGTTGGCCGTGATGATAATCCCTGTACTTGCTTGGACCGTCGAGCCGGATGAAAGCGTGATGTTGTCACCGGCACGGAGCGTAACCGACGAGCCAGTCGACTCGATGGTTGCACCGGAATTCACCGTTAGGTCATCGCCGGCGATGGACGTTTCCGACGCGGTCAGGACGATGGCGCCCGCCGCAGTAATGTCCGAATCAATTGTGAGAGGGCTTCCTGAGTTGATCGTCACGGCGGCCATGGCATCGGTCGCGCTGATCGGGCCACTGACCGTGATGCCCTCACCGGCCACCGTGCTGCCCTGACTGGAAATGATGACATTGCCGCCACCGGAGTTCGAGATGCCCGTGATGTCGAGCGCCGCCGGGGCACCGACGACGTTGGCAATCACGATGTTGCCGCTTGTTGTATTGGTTGCGTTGAGCGTGGCCACGCGTGTTTCGAGGGGATCTATCGCTGCTCCGATACCACCATCGGCAACGATCCTCAGTCCCGTGGCCAGGATATCCGCACCGGCTCCCGCGTCCGCGTCGCTGATGGCCCCAGTCGAGATCAGCGTGACGCTGCCGGTGGTCTGGATCAGATCGACGGCCGTGTCGCCGACCACTTGCAAATAGCTGTCCGTTGGTCCGGCAGTCACATTGATCACCCCGCTGACGTCAAGGCCGAGTGGATCGGAAAAGGTGCCGATCACATTGGCCTGATCGCGGGCTAGGATTGCCTGGTCACGAATCCGCTCGGAGGCGTCGCGAACAATCGCCGCCTTGGTGGCAGCTGCCTGCGTAATCGACGTAGATTCCGCGAAAGCCTGCTGTGTTACTATCGACAGTTCCAATCTGTCCCTGGCGGAGTTCACCTTGAAATTTGCGGTGGTGTCCTCTGCACCCACGACGGCCAGTTCGATCGATTCCACGGTGAGTCCGATGGCTAACCCGGTACTTACCGCTTCCAGAGTATTTGCGACGACTTGGATGGCGACCTGGACGGCGAACAAACCGGCGTCACCAATCAGAGGTATTGCTTGCGCGGGGCCCGCAATGACTAACGCAGCCGTGGCCGCGGTCGTCGCCGCCAACGAGGCCACGTCCGCAGCGGCCGCGGCGATGCTTAGATTGTTGACAAGAGTCTGTTTTGCGTAGTACTCGATGTCCAAGAGGTCGGCTTCTATCTGAAGCTGCGCCACCGTTATGGTACCAGTCGCCACCTCGGCGTCGATGATTGCCTGTCCGTTGCCCAAGGCATCGGCCGAAATCTGCTCTGCGGCCGCCTCCGCTGTGAAGGCCGCCGCCTCCGCGATCCTGAAGGTTTCATCGAGTTCGGCTTCGCGGGCCGTCGGAGCGTCACCGCTTAGGGTGGTCGTCCCGGCAATCACATTGATCGCCGGTCCGTTGCCGTCCACGATGATCCCCGCGCGGGATTGAACCGTCACGTCACCCGTCCCGGCATCGAGCTGGCCAATGGTGATGGTTCGGTCGGCGCTAACCAGGATGTTTCCGCCGGCCGTCTTGAGATTGCCAATGACAGCCACTGCGCCGCTGCCCACAACCGTCCCGGCTTGGATGGTGATTGTGCCTGCGAGTGAAGTCTCGATCGTATCCGCTGCATCGAGAAATACGATTGCCCCCGTCGGCGTCCGCAGTACAAGCGAACGGCCGGGAGCGATGGTTGCGGTGTTGTCGACGATGTTTTCAATTGTAATGGACTCGGCATCGAACGTCAGCGTGCCGCTGCCCGCAGATTCGAGCGAGGCTTCGGTGAGCAAGAGCGGACCGGCAAACGTCATATTCGCGCCCACCGCGCCGCCGTCCGCCAAGGCCACCTGATAGACGTCGGCTTCTATTGGGTTGGCCGGGGTGCCGATACCGCTAGGAGCGGCAATATCGAGCGTTTTCGCGATGATGTTGACCTGAATTGGGGGCGGTGGATCGTTGCCGTCGGTGATCGACCCGACCGCGCGTAGCTTCACCGTGTCGCCCTGGGCGATGGCTGTGTTCAGGATGATGCTGCCCGCGCTGTCGATATCAATATCGGCCGCTTGTCCCAGAGCCGTGGCGGTGAGGGCCAGACTTGCGAGGTTCGCGTCGCTCAAGAAAATGCCGCCGGTCGTCGTGGCGGCGGTGATTGCTGACACATGGGTCTCGATCTTGTTGCCCGATATACCAATCATGGACCCATTCAGGGTGGCGCTGAGCGCACTAACATTGTTGGTCACGCCGTTCCCATCGATCAATGCGCCGAATGCCGTCAACGTGACGTCTTGGCCGGTCGCGGTCACCTGACCGAGCGTCAAGTCTCCCAAAGCCGAAATGGAAACAGCTCCACCCGTTGCCACGGCCGAGGTCAGCGCGAGCGTCTTGTTATTGGCAAGCAACAGTCCACCGCCCGCTCCGCCGTCCGCCGTCATAGAGTTGACCGAGCTCTCCAGCCCGTCGCCGCCTGAACCGATGCCGTTCGTCGCGAGCAGATCGAGCGTGTCTGCGGATATATTTTTGTCAACGCCGTTCCCGTCCAGCATGGCGCCATTGGTATGGAGCGTTACTTGACCCGGTGAGGAGACGAGCCCCACTGTCATGTTGCCCGTCGCGTTGCGCACATCAATGTTGCCAACCGTCGTTGAGGCGCTCACCGTGAACGCATTGGCCTCTTCGATAAAAACGCCTCCGGTGTCCGTCGTTGCATCAATGGTCGCGACGTCCGTGTCAATGTTATTGAGGGAAACGCCGATGCCTGTCCCCGCAGTGAGCGTGGTTGAGCCCCCGCGGAGGTCCACAGCGGTATCATTGATGTCATCCACGATCGCTCCGGCAGCGGTGATGCTGATGTCGCTACTGCCTGCATCGATGAGGCCCAGCTTGACGTCGCCAGTCTTGGTCTCGAACGTCACGGCCCCGCCCGCTGCGTTCAGCACTTGCGTGCTCGCGACAAACGACAGAGATCCACCAAGGAAGTTGATTGCCACATCGCCAGCGTTAGTATTGGCGGCGACGGAGCTAAGCGCGATCAAGCCACCGCTCTTGTTGTCGATAAAAATAGAAGCGGCGGGAGTGATTCCGGCTGCGGCGGTACTGACGGTCGCACGCAACTCAGGGGTGTTTGTTTCAAGCGGATCAAGGGCGGTTCCGATGCCGGACGTTCCGCTCAGGTCGACGATCGGGCCGGTGATATTTACGGCGGCCCCATTGTCATCCAACAGCGACCCGTTGCCGTTTGCCACGGTGACGGTTCCCTGCGCCGTGATGGTTTGGATGCGCAGGTTCGTGCCCGTACTCGTCAGCAAAACTTCGTTGCCCACGCCGCCAGCAACGACGGACACCGCTGTGCTTTCAAGTAATTGCGCTAAGAAGATCGGACCGTTGGTTGTGCTGGCACTAAAGGTCTCGACCGTCGATTCAATGGCATCGCTGTCTTGGCCGACCGTGCTATTGGCGACGAGGTTTTCGCTCCGGGCCAGGATGTTGTTCTGTGCTTGATTGATGTCGAGTATTCTGCCCGAAACGGAGGTGATCGTGACGCTATCGGGGGCGGTAACCGTATTGAGTAAAATGTCGCCCTGGGCGGAAATCGAGACATCCTTCGTGCCAGGATGGGGATTCACAGGGGGATCCGCAGGATTGAGTTGTGGATCGAAAACGACGATCTGATTGCCGTTGATGAACGGAGTTTGCCCACCCTCCCTCGCCAGGACGGAGTTGATGATCAGCCCCGGCCCGTTCGAGTCGGCAATGAAGATGCCGCCGTCGTTGGTCGTAGCTGTGAGCGATCCGATCGCGGTCTCGATCGCATTGCCAGTCGTACCGATCGCGCTGTTGGCACCGGTGGTCGTCAGGTTCACGCCATTGGCCGCAGTCAGATTGATGGTCGGGCCGTTCCCGTCAGTGATCGCGCCGTTCAGGGCCGTCAGAGCCACGAAGCCCGCTCCGGCCGACACCGCTCCGATGGCCACGCCGCCTGCCGTGTCGGTGATGAACACCCCACCCGAGATCGTCGCGGCGTCGAGGTTTGTGGCGTTGACTTCCAGGGTGGGATTGGCGTCAGTCAACTTTCCAATGCCCGTGATGGCGGTGAGAGAAATGTTGGTGGCCACGATGTCCGGATCACTCGTATTGTCATCAGTGATGGCGCCGCCGTTGGCGTTAATCGTGACCGTGCCGCTGCTGCTGACTGGGCCGCTAAGCGTCACATCATCCGCCGTCACGGTCAGGTTTCCGCTGAGCGTCAGATTTGCAATCGTTACCGTGTCGGCGCCGCCGAGCAGGTCAATGTCGATCGAGGTCACAGCGTTGGTTGGACAAAGGACGACCGTCGAGCCCGATCCCGTACAGCTTGCCGCTTGCGTGCCGCTGACTGTGATGTTCTCCGTATCAGTAAATCGGTAGTCGGTGCCGACGAGTTCGACGGCCAGCGCGCTTGCATTGGCGGTGCCGTCGTAGTTGATGATTCCGCCGCTGAAGTCGAGGGTCGCCAGCATGCGGCGGTCTTCGAGGCGTTCCAGGAAGAGTGACGCGATGGACGACCGTTGCAAGGTACGACGTCTGCGGCGGAAGGAACGTGATCGCAACAACAACGAACGTTTGGACCCAAACAACTTGCTCATGGTGTCTCTTTTGAAGTGATGGGGCATAATCACAATTACTGATTCACTTTTCCACTCGCCGATGCAAAGGGTGGAGGCGCCCCACGCCCTCCGATTACATAGACAGGAGGGACGGGCTCCCGGCAACGGCCAGAGCAGAAATAATTACGTCCCAAGACTTTCCGAAGTTGCAAATGTATACGATGAGCAAATGTAAAGTGAGAAAATTGCATCAACAATTCGTGCGAAGTTGAAATTTGGTCAATTTACCTGAAACATGGTCAGCCGTTCACTTGCTGCGCCCTTTTTGGTGGTCACGTCGTCAATCTGCAGAGGTCGCGATGACTGCTGAGTTGCATCATCGTGCCGTTTGGGGTCCTTCCTTAGAGGATGCTAATGAAACAGCAAAGAAACGTAGCGATTTGTTGGGTGAAGTGTGAAAAGCTCGGTGGGGTCGGGGCTGAATCTCCTGCTATGTCCCCGAGTGATCCCGTTACTTGACCGTAACGAAAACTACCAAGGTTGCATCAGGTTAATCGAAGTGGCACATACGAAATGCCTCCTACCTTGAGCATGACTTGGGCGCCAGACTCGTTCCTCGCGGTGCCCAGAATCAGATAAGTTACAACTGTTTGGGATTGTGTTCACGTGAATGCGAGGGCTGAATTGGTGTGCGATTGGTGAAAATGAGTGTTGGGCACATCCAAGTTTTGGAAACACTCATCAGCACTGCTTGACACGAATCAAAGGGTGAGGTTTAACCGAGCAACTGTTAATCTCAATCCCGTCTGTGTGCGCCTGTTTGCCGCGGATACAACCGAAGACGATTAGGTTTAAAAGTCGGATCACGATTAAGAATTTACGAAAGGCGAAGCCGTGCGACGGTTGGATTGCTACGTTTTCCCTTTATTTGTGAGCCGACTTCGCTAGCCGTGGGCCTGGTTTTTGCCAACGTTTTAGCGAGCGTTGGCCCGACGCGAACGCGTTTTGAAGTTGCGTGTTTTTCACAACTTAAAGCGTAGGCAAGGGGATTTTGATGTTGTTTCGGTCCCTCGCTCACGCTTGATATTCCTCGGATTCGATCTGCGCCCAATTCGGTGCTGCCGCCGCTGATTGTCGAAGAGGCATTCCAACGCGGGCTGATCATGATCCGGGCTGGGCTTTACGGCTCGTGCATCCGCTCGCTGGTCCCCTTGGTGATCACCGACGCGCAGCTACACGAGGCTACGAAGTCCCATTTGGATTTTGATTCTCGTTCCCAGGCAGGAACCTAACGCCGTGAACGATTTTCTGGCAGCTACCTTCGCCAGAAGGTGGTGACTCGCATGGAACGCTAACAAGCCACGCTCTGGCGAGCGTAG
>NZ_JBFHKV010000118.1:0-12371 GCF_041595215.1 Stieleria sp.
GCTCGCGCCCTACCGCTAAAAAATACTTCACAGCGTTAGACGCGTGGGTTGGTTCAACATGCGGTGCTGGCGGGGGTCATGTGCCGCAGGGCCGCTCTGGCCGCCTGCAATCCCGACTGAATCAACGCGGTGGGTTCGGTGAAATCGTACCACGGTCGGTAACCGACGTCGGGTCGAATCAGAATGTCGGCGTGGGGCAACGAGTGGCGACGACACAGTCGCTCTCCGATTTCTTCCATCCGCATCACCACGTCGATCGCGGTCCCGAAGGTGTCGATCCGCTGCACCGAACTGCCGACATCGACGCCGATCGTCAGATCCGACGCATAGGATTTTGCGATCGACAACGGGATCGCATCCAACACGCCGATGTCCGACAACAACATGTCGTCCCATGGGATCGGAGGAAAAAAGCCGGGGATGGCAGTGGATGCCAAGATCGCCTTTCGCAGCGGGCCGCGTTCCAAGACGACACGATGACCACTTTTCAGGTCCGCCGCGACGATGCTCAAGGGGATCTGTGTCTCTGACAAATCGATATCGGGAACCAAGGCGTCGATCGCTTCGTGCAAGATCTCATCGGAGAGGATCGACGGCCCACGCACCATCTTCGTCAAGCGGTGGCCGTGCCGCATGATGCGTTCCAAACGACGGTACCACAGCCCGAACCAATCGGCCGGTCCGAGTTGTTGCGACTGATTGCGGCTGCCGGCCGAGACCTTCGAAGCGGCCGCCATCAGCTGCCGGCATTTTTCTGAAAAGACCGGTGAATGCAGGAGTCCGATCGCTTTGGCCTGCACCTGTTTGATGTCGGAATCGACGGCGCACAGGCCGCCCATCAAACTGCCGATGCTGACCCCAACGATGCGCTCGGTTCGAACTCCCGATTCACCGATCGCCTCCATGACACCTAAATGTGCGAGCCCCCGCGCGCCGCCACCGCCCAGCGCGATCACCGCGCGACGGTTGCTGTCGCAGTTGACTTGTCCACCCATCGACAAGACTTGGTTCCTGTCCGTGGCTTCAATCATCTTCATTGATGGTTCCTTCTACCAAGCAGCGAGCGGAAAATGGTCGCCGCAACGACGTTCGCTGCGGCCCGGACGGGCGCCGTCCGAAACCGGAGACACCTGTCCCGTGCAATAACACCTGTCCCGTGCGGAAACCCCCGTGCCACGCATCACTTGTACCCCTGTAGAATCGCCCCCGCTTCGACGCCGAGCAACTCATTCCAACCTTCCTCGGCGATCGTCGCTCCCAGCGTCGTGACCTGACGAAAATCGCTGTCGCTCGGATGCCCTCCCGTAATACGACGCTTCAGTTCACGACAAACCGTGTCGGCGGCCGCACGCGTGACCGGATCGTTTTGACCGGCGGCATACAGGGCCGTCACCAGCATCGTGACCGCGTTTTGGATCTGCAGCGAAAGCGCCGACATCCGGCATTGACGGTCCGCCAGTTTCAATTGGTGCTGACGCATCGTACCGCTGATCTCCATCCCGCTTGCGGACAAGTAGCGTTTCGCGAAGTGGACATGCCGGTCGAGTTCTTTCGACGTGGTGTTGCTGGGAAGTTTGCTCCAACGCGAAGGACGCATCGTGCGGCCGAGATACCATTTCGCGTAGCCCAACATCGGACGACGCAGCGCCCACAAATGTGCCGGGTTGGCCAGGTTGGGCGTTTTGATGCCCCGTTCATGGAGCGTCCGTCCGATCGGTTCAAAGTGCTGCTTGCCATGTTGCTTGACCAGCGACTTGAAGAACGCCATCCCCAACATCTCTCCTTCGCCTTCGTAGATACACGGGGCCAGGAAATCATGGACGTTGTCTCCAAACAAGTGTCCGGCCAAGAACGATCGGCCTCCATGCGTCTTCATGAACAACTCGATCGCCGCCTCCTTTTGAGCTTCACTGCCAAAGATCTTGGCAATGATGCACTCCATTTCGCCACGGTAACCTTGGTCCAGCAAATTAGCACACCAGTGCGTCAACGCATCGCAAGCAACGATCAGCCCGGCCAGGTGTCCGACACGGCGGCGAACCAGTTCGCGTTTTTCGATCGCTTGCCCATACGTTTCCCGGTAGCGGGCCCAGGGCAACATTTCGGCCAACATCCAACGCATCGCGCCGGCCGCATTGGCACACAACGAGACACGCCCCAGATTCAGACCGTGGTAGGCGATCGTCAAACCGTCTCCCCGTTGCGGGATCAATCGATTTGCCGCCGGGACACGGAAGTTTTTAAAGACCAGCCCGTTGTTCTGGGCACGCCGAAGCGCGTAGATCCCATAACGATTGATTCGAAACGAATCGGTTTCCTGCTGCGGCAGTTCAACGATCAGGACACTCGGAACGCCATCGATTTTGCAAACCAATCCGATCGTTCGGCCAAAGGTCGCGTTGGTGATGAACAGTTTCTCTCCGTTGACGACATAGTCCTCTCCGTCGCGAACGGCGGTCGTCCGCAACGCCGTCAAGTCGCTTCCGGCGCCCGGTTCGGTCAGCGCGAACGCCGACAGCCGGGTTCCGTCGGCCAGTCCCGGCAAAAAACGACGCTTTTGGTCTTCACTGCCGAACGCACGCAATGGGTCGACCGCGCCGATACATCCATGAACCGATGCCAATCCGGCCACGGTCGGATCGATCGTGGCCATTTGCGTGATCATCCTGGCGAAATCACGCATCGTCGCGCCCGAACCGCCGTACTCGCGCCCCACCAACAAGCCCCAGTAACCGGCGTCGCCTAGATCCTGCAGCACCTCGTCACTGATCTTGCCGTCACCATCAATCAACGAACCAAGTTTGCGATGCGTCCGCACGATGCTCAACGATCGATCGACGACGCGTGCCACGTCACCGCTGGGCAAGGCGAGATTGGGCGCGAACAACTCCGTCGGCACGTGACGATCCCAGACCGCCCGGTGGATCGGGCTGTGAGTCGTCTTGTGCTGCTCGGCGAACAGATCTTCGACCTGATCGTCGGCGGTATCGATCACGCCGGTGCGCTGCGCCTCGTCGACCGAAGCGCCGCCCAGTCGAAGTGCGATCTCAGCGAACGACTCGGTCGGCTTTTCGGACGCGGTTTCTGGTTCCGCGTGATCGGTTTGCCGCTCGTCGTCCGTCCTCGATGGCTTGACAGGTGCAGTGCCCGAGGACACCACCGGCGTGGTCGCGTTGGTCGTGGTTGGATCGATTTCTAAGCTCATTGTTTCGCTCCCAGTAAAAGCTTTTCCGGTGGAGTAAATCGTTCGCCGTGTTGCAAACGCAGCAGTTCCATGTTTGCCAACACGGTCTGCGTACCGATTTGCTCGACCACGCTCAGCGGGCCGCCCCGGTGAGGGGCAAACCCGGTTCCCAGAACCATGGCCAGGTCGATCGCCCAAGAATGCTCGACGACTCGTTCGTCATCGCAGCGGATGGCTTCGGCCAACATCGGATACACGAGCCGTCGCTGAATGTCGGACAGCCCGTCGGGGGTGAAACGTTCCGGCGGTGCCGGTTCCACCATAAAATCCACGACTTCGGACGTCTGTCGCGGCTGTGGTTTCTTACCACGGTAGTCATAGAATCCACGCTTTGACTTCACCCCGATTTGATCCCGCGCTACCAGTGGCGACAACACTTCGATCACGTCGTCGACGTCACTCATCACCACCTCGAGCGATCGGGCGACATGCAGTGCGACGTCCAAACCGACTTGATCGAGCAATTGAAGCGGCCCCATCGGCATCCCGAACTGGCGAAGTTCACGATCGATCGTTCCGACGTCCTGCCCTTCGCGGACCATCAAGATGGCTTCGCCCAAGTAGGGGAACAGGATACGATTGACCAGGAACCCCGGCGAATCGGACGTGACGATGGGTGTCTTGCCCAATGCTCGCACCAAGGAGACCAGTTGGGCGATCGTCGCGTCGCTGGTCAGTTCGCCACGCACCACTTCGACCAATTCCATGCGATGGACCGGATTGAAGAAATGCAAGCCGGCGAAATGATCGGGGCGCTGGAGCGACTGGGCCATCTCCGTCACCGACAGCGAGGACGTGTTGGTGGCGAGGATTGCGGATTTGCCGAGTTCCTTTTCCGCGTCAGCCAGCACGCGCTGCTTGACGTCCATCCGTTCGACGACCGCTTCGATCACGCAGTCGACGTTGGCAAACAGGTGGTAATCGGTTCCGATGGTGATGCGATCACGCAGTTCCCCTTCACGAAATTCGTTCCACTGTTTGTGCCGACTGTACTTTGAGATCAGTCGATCGACGCGTGCGGAACCCTGATGCGCCGCCTCGTCATCGACCTCCTTGATGTGCACGCCGTAGCCGCGAATGGCGGCGGCCTGAGCGATCCCCGCTCCCATCGCACCGGCGCCGATCACACCCAATCGACGAATCGGGTCGCCGTGAATCAGACGTAGCGATTGGGGCGCCCAGGTTTGCATGTCTCGGGCGCGTTCCCGGGAGAAAAACAGTCGCAACAATTGGCGGCAGGTCGGGGTATTGATCAGCTGACAGAATTCGCGGCGTTCGGTTTCAAAGCCATCGACGTGCTGGCGGTAGCCGTCGACGATGGCGCGAATCGCCGCACCCAGCGCCGGGTAATGTTTCGACTTACCGGCCAGACGTCTCTCCGTCACCGAAACCATCATGTTTCGCACCAGTGGAAGTCGCTCGACCCCACGGCCGATCCACCCGGTGCTCAATAGCTTGCGACGCAATGATCCGCCGCGCACCAGCGTATCGATCACCCGCACCACGTCGTCCCGCCAGCGGTCCGGCGAGATCGCCCGATCGACCAAGCCGATCTGCTTGGCCTCGCGCGCCGACAGGTGTTTGCCCGTCAATATCATCGACAGGGCGTGCTTGAGTCCGACGCGTCGGGGCAATCGCTGGGTGCCACCCCAACCGGGGATCAGTCCGAGTTTGATTTCCGGCAGACCGATTTTGGTGCTGCTGTTGTCGCGGGCGATTCGATAGTCGCAGGCGAGTGCGAGTTCGAGGCCGCCGCCCAGACAGGGACCATGCAACACGGCGAGCGTCGTCATCGGCAGTTTTTCGATCCGCTCAAAGAGCTGTTGCCCTTGCTTCATCAAGTGATCGGCCTGTTCGGCGGACCGGATCGATTCAATCGCCTCCACGTCGGCGCCCGCTAGAAAGCCACTCTCTTTGGTGCTTTTGAAAACCACCAGTTTGACGTCACCGCGGGTTTCCAATTCGTTGACGATTTGTTCCAGTTCCCCCATCACGTTTTCGTCCAACACGTTCATCGGTCGGCCGGGAACATCGAGCGCGACTCGGTAGATGCCGGAATCGTCCAGGGAGAGCTTGAAGTTGCTGAGATTTTGATGAGTCATCGTTCAGTCCTCGAGATGGGTTCGGACGATCATGGCCACTCCCTGGCCCCCGCCGACGCACAACGTCGCCAGGCCGACTTGTTTGCCGCGTTTCCGCAGCGCCCGCAGCAGCGTCAAGACAAGCCGCGTTCCGGTCATTCCGACGGGGTGTCCCAAGGCGATCGAGCCGCCGTGGATGTTCATCACGTCGCGCGACAACTCGCCGAGCGGTTGGCGGCGTCCCAATTCCTGGGATGCGAATGATTTCGAAGCCGCCGCGATCTCACAGGCGATCACCTGTGCGGCAAAGGCTTCGTTGAGTTCAATCAAATCAAAATCGGCCAGCGACATGCCGCTCTTGGCCAACAGCTTGGCTGTCGCGTAAACCGGCCCCAAGCCCATGCGATGGGGATCGCAACCGGCGATCGCGTAGTCGGTGATGTAGCCCAGCGGTTGTTCGAATCGCTCGGCCGTGGAAAGGTCGCTCAACACCAACGCCGCGGCGCCATCGGTCAACGGACAACTGTTGCCCGCGGTCACACTTCCCCCGGCGTCGAACAGGGGTTTCAAGCGGGCGAGTTGTTCGAGGGATTGTCCGTCTCTCGGGCCGTTGTCTTTGGCGACGACGCCGTGTTTGGTTTCGATCTCGGCGATTTCGCCCGACAAGAAACATTCTTCGCGCGCCGCCGAAGCGCGTTGGTGGCTCAACACCGCAAACGCGTCTTGCTCCTCGCGTGTGATCCCAAACTCTCTGGCCAGCACCTCGGCCGTTTCGCCCATGTTCAATCCCGACACCGGGTCGGTCAGCCCGAGCTGAATTCCGACGACGGGTTTGAAATGTCGCGGCCGAAACGCGGCAAGTGTTTGCAGCTTTTGCCAGATCGTTTTGCTGCGTGCCAACCGCATCCAGTTCTTGGCCGCATCGCGTCGAAACAGCATCGGGACCTGAGACATCGATTCGGTTCCGCCGCTGACGACGATCGACGCACGACCGCGGGCGATGGAATCCCAGGCGGCAAAGATCGACTCCATTCCGGAGGCGCAATTCCGATTGACGGTGTGTGCGATGCGTTCTTTGGGCAAACCGGCCGAGAGCGCGATCACGCGGCCGATGTTTGCCGCATCCGGTGGGCCGGCCACGTTGCCCATCACCAACTCGTCGACCTGGTCGATGTCCATCGCATCGGTTTGGGCGGCCGCGCGGGTGACCGCAGCGGTGACCGCATGGGTGCCGAGTTGCACGGCGCTGACGTCCGCCAAATCGGTAAAGGCCTTGGACAGCGGCGTGCGCGCACCGGCGATCACGGCAATCGGTTGTGAATTGGATGTTGATTGACTCATCGACATGCTCCTAGTTGTCTGCGCTCTGCGTTTCTCGCAGCTCGCGGCGGATCACCTTGCCCAAGAAGTTTCGTGGTAAATCGTCCGGACAGTGGGTGTATGCCCGCGGCCGTTTGTGTGCCGAAAGATGATCGCGACAGTGCGCTTCCAAGGCTTCGACATCAGGTGGCGATCCATCGACGGTGACGATGTAAGCGTGGACCGCCTCGCCGCGAATCTCGTCGGGCATGGCCACCACGGCTGCATCCTTGACGTTCTCCGCTTGGCACAACACCGACTCGACTTCGCTCGGGTACACGTTAAAGCCCGACGTGATGATGAGGTCCTTTTTCCGACCCACGATGCTGTACCAGCCGTCGTCATGCCGGATCGCTAAGTCTCCGGTGTGCAGCCAGCCGTCGCGAATCGCCATGCGAGTCGCTTCGTGGTCGCCCCAATAACCGAGCATGACCTGTGGACCACGAACGCACAGCTCGCCGACTTCTCCGTCGGGAACCGGGCGTTCCGGTTCACCGGGTTCGGCGTTGGCATCCACGATCCGACATTCCGTCATCGGCAACGGCAATCCGATGCGTCCATAGATCGGTTCCTGGAACAAGTGACCGACATGGGTCACCGGGGACGCTTCGCTAAGCCCGAATCCTTCGACGACTTGAGGCCCTTTGAATTGGGTTTCATCATGTCCATAGCGGCAATGTTCTGTAAATTCACGGGCCACCGATTCATCCAATGACGCACCGCCGGAGATGATCCAGCGCAGTGAATCCAATTTGTCGCTGGGGTATTCACGCAACCGCGCGTTCATCGCCACCAGCATCGCCGGGACGGCGTGAAACACACTCGGCCGATGCGTCTCGATCAACTGGATCGTCTTGTTGGTGTTGAAACGATGGTGCAACACCAGCGTTGCGGCCATCGCCGCGCCGCCCATCACCGTTGCCGACATGCCGTAGCTGTGGAAGAACGGCAGCACACCGAGCATCGTTTCCTCACCGAAGGAACGTCGCGTCCAGACGTATTGCTGCCAGGCGTTGGCGACCATGTTCTGGTGACTCAACGTCACTGCCTTCGGAGATCCGGTCGTTCCGCCGGTCGGCAGAATGTACGCGGGATCCGAAGCCGGATCGATCGTGATCGGCTGCCAGGCTCGTTCGATCGTCGAGATTTCTTCCCAAAACCAGCCGACACGATTGCTGGAGCTTTGCGGCCGCGCTTGCAACCACTGGTAACCACGCTTGATCAGGTACCCGAGTTGCTCATGCGCCGGCAACTGTTTGCGAATCGAGACCAATAAGGTCGTTTGAAGCGGTGATTGCCGCCCCCCTGTTTCGCTCGTGGTGTCCGGCAGGAGATTAGACAGCAAATCCAAACAGATGACATGTCGACACTTGGTTTTTCGCAGCAACGCATCGACTTCACCGGGAACCATCAGCGGACTGATCGCCAACACAATGCCGCCGGCACGCCAAATCGCGTTGGCGGCAATGATGTATTCGGGAACGTTGGGCAACAACAATCCGACGCGATCACCCGGCCGAACGCCCAGGCGTTGCAGCATCGCTGCGGCGCGGACCGCGTCTGAATTCAAATCGCGGTACGTCCACCGCGCATTGCCATAAATCAACGCCAATCGGTCGGGCAACTGCTCGGCGGCGTGTTGCAACAATCCGAAGGCAGGGCAATTGCGATAACTCGATAAACCACGCGCCGGATGACTCGTTGACGACCGACGCTCTTCGACGGCTCGATCGCGCAACGCACCCAGCACGTTCGCGTTTGGACGGATCAGTCGGTCCTTGGCATCATCCGATGCCGAGGTCGGTTGATCGTTTCCGCTCGGTCCAACCATAACTGGTTCTCCCCTCGGAAAAGGCCACCATCCCTGGACGGGTGATCTCTGCGCGGTATCAACCTGATCGGTCGACACGACCGCGTCGCATTCGGCGCTCCAATTGGGTCGCCGAATCGGCCCGAGGAGAGTCCCGTTTCGCACGCCAACGGTTGGCGGGACCAGCCGATGTGGTCGGCGAAACGGAGCCCTGCGGAGAGTGAGATAAGTTCGCGTTGACGTGGCGTCGCTGTGTCTATCAGTACAGGTCTGTCAGTACAGCTTCACCGTCAAGCAGGACGGCAGCAACCGAGCCGAAATTGCCGCCCACTTCACGCACTCAATCATACGCCGAAGGCGATTAAGGGCAAGTGAAAAACCTTAGAAATCGAATAAGGGGAAAATCGGCTGCTTTGTGAGGTTTTTCACAAGCACGCCCGTGGGCGTGGCATGGCGGACGGCTGGTGGCGACGCCCCGTGCCTGAGCCGAGGCGTGTCGCACCGGGACGGACTTACCGAATCGACTCGTTTT
The DNA here is from genome assembly GCF_041595215.1 of Stieleria sp. Classification (NCBI taxonomy): domain Bacteria; kingdom Pseudomonadati; phylum Planctomycetota; class Planctomycetia; order Pirellulales; family Pirellulaceae; genus Stieleria; species Stieleria sp. The sequence goes on from NZ_JBFHKV010000118.1 coordinate 9,027, forward strand.
GCAACTGTTGGGCGAGCAACGTTGCTTCAGAGCGAACCTTCTCGTCGCCGGCGATCTTGCTGACTCGTACCAGCGCGGGTTCGGCCATGCGTCCGAAGTCACGGACCGCCGTGGGGACGGTGTAAGGCAACTTCGTCGCTCGGTCTTTTTGGTCGGCAAGGTGAGCGGAACGATCGCGGACACTTTGTGCGACCACGTCGATCATCTGTTGTTCGGCCTGCGGCGACATCATCTCCATCCGCCCCACCAGGACTCGCAGGGTTTCTTGCGGTGCCGGGGTCACGTGCAACGGCAACAGTTCATCAGTGATCGGTGTGGGAACCATGTACAAAATGCGGGTTCCATTTTCGGTGAACCACGAATGTTGCCAGGTCTTGACCATCGATGCGGCTTCCTTTTCATACAACCCTTCCGCCACGAGACTCTCGTGCACCATTTCGGCCAGGGCTTGTTCGCTGACCGGACGGACTGGATCGAAACTCAATCTCTGGGCGGAATCGATGCGAGCGAGTTGTGATGCTTTGATTTCGTCACCGTCGACGTCGATCAGGATCGCCGATCGGATCGGCAAGTCAGCGTCGTTGGCCAACACGATCGATGAATCTTGATAGTGGGCGGAGATCGGGAGCTGAAACTTGCCGACGCCACGATAGAACAGAAACTTTTCGAAGTGTCCCGAGTCCGGTTGGTGCGTGCCTGTTTTTCCGCGGACGTGCACGAGCGCCGAATCGGTCGCTCGGGCTTGGGCATAGTGTTGTTCGTTCACGCCATGTGGCAACAGGCGTTGGACCAAGTCGTCGGCGATGGCTTGTCGTTTGTCGCTGTCGGCTAGATTGGGGACCAGTTGCCGGATCGGGATCAGGTCGACCTGTCCCCAATCCAAGCTCGACTTGCCGATCAATTCTCCTTTGCCAAAGATGTTCTCCTGGTCGATCGCGGGCAGCATCGATTGAACCGGCGGATAGAACTCCGTCAGCAGGCCTTCGGGGAAATCGACGCGCACGTTGACGGTCCGAACGCGATCGGTGTAGAAGTAGGTGACCGGTGTTTCCATTCGCACCCGTCCCCACAACCGATTTTTTGCAAAGTATCTGGACGGGGAGAACGAGCCTCGGTCCAGCACATAGGCTGGCAGATCGCTGTGCTCGGCGGCCAAGGGGCGAAAGTCGAGGAAGACGCCGTCGCTGCCGGAAAACGTGGTGAATGTTCCCCACTCGTGGACAATCAAGTTGTCGTCGTCGGTCGAGTCGTTGGAGGAATGGAGGATCGCCGACGGATCCGAAGGCCGGTTGGTCGAGTCGGGTTCCGCGGACGACCGGCGTGCTTGGGACGCGATCACGGCGACGAGTGTGATGACCAGTGAGAGAATAAAAATCTTACGCATGACATCGCTCCGTTGGGAAATCGAAAACGCCCGTCTGAACGTCTGTTGGGTTACATTGTTTCAGTCGCACGGGCGCCGGCGACGGACCGGAGAAAAACACGGCGTTCGGCCAAGAATGACTCTTTTGACATTTTTCTGAAGATCGTGCCGGTCTGGGACGTCCGCTGAGCCGTCTGAGAGACAACCGCCCTTCGAAACCGCTTCAGCCGCATTGAACAGAAACTCCACCCCGATGGCGTCGACGTCGGGGAAGACCAGCGACACCTCGCCGAACCGGTTGGACGTCCAACATTGGTACCGACGGATTTACGCGTTCTGCCAGGCGCGGCTGATTTCTGATTCCGATAGCGAAGATGCGGTGCAAGAGACCTTTGCGCGGGCACTCAAGCACTTTCCCGAACTCCGCACCCGTGACGCGGTCGGAGGGTGGCTGCGACGGATCGCCCACAACGTCTGCGTCGATATGATTCGCCGCCAACAGATCCGGCGCACCGATCCGGTCGACGTCCAAACGATCGCCAACGACGCGACCGCCGACCAGCCCGCTGACCGCGATCAACGAGAACACCTGATGCGATTGATCCGTGCTCTGCCCCAGTCGCAACGTGAAATCATCTTGTTGTACTACTACGAAAACATGACGTATGACCAGATCGCCGCGTGGCTGGGCATCGCACGATCAACCGTGTGCGACCGTCTCCATCGCGCTCGGCAAAGTTTAAAAGCCGAATTGACGACAACGGGAGGTGCATCATGATGTCATGCGAACAATCGCGTTCATTGCTCGGCCCGCTGATGGACCAAGAATTAGCGGACGCGCAATCCGATGCGGTGCGGGACCACCTCACTCAATGCGACGAGTGTCGTCGCGACTGGGAATCGCTGAATGCCTTGGACACGCAGCTCAGATCGGCGCTGCGTCTGGACGGAGTGGATCAGGCGGTCGCTGCGATTGAATCATCGTTCGGCGATCACGTTGCTTGCCCGACTGTCCGGCCGAGGACGCGATCGATTTGGGTGGTCGTCGCCCTCGCCACCGCCGTCTGTTTCTTGGTCACTTCGCTTGTCGTCCGCAACGGGGTTCCTTGGGCAGTCGACGAGGGAGTTGCCGAACGGCCGGCAACGGAGACTCCGATTGTCGCGACCTTGATTCGTGCCACCGGCGTCGTGCAAGTGCAGCACCCGGGCAGTGCGGCGTGGGACTCCATTGAGCATTCCGATGTAACGCCCCTGGCCAAGGGATCACGTCTACGGACTCAGCCAACCGTCCTGTGTGAACTGCAGACGTCGGACAAGGGAAAGATCCGTTTGAATGAAGCGGGTGAAGTCGTCTTGCACGACACGACCGAGATCGAATTGGTCAAGGGCCAGATTTGGTGTCTGGCTCCGGAGGATTGTGAGATCGAAATCGATTTCGCCCTGCGACAGAAAGCGACGCCCATCATCGCGTCGATGGCTTGTCCCAGTTCCTCGGAGTTTCAATGCAGCGTTGGAGACAACGTCGCGTCGTGTGATTCCAACTCGCTGCGAAACCCGCCGGCCCAGATGACCGTGGGTGCCAACGGATACGCCGTGCAGCCGGGCGAAACCGTGTCCATCGACGTCGAGCAGAACGTGGAACGAAAAGGCGTCTGCGATTCCACCACCAAGGTTTGGCAATTACCGTTGTTGGCCATCGGAGATCCGGGCGACCGCGAATTGGCCGACGCCATGTCGGAGTTGCTCGCGCCGATCGGAAAAACGAAAGCCAAGCACCTCAACGAAACCCAAATTCGTCGCCTGGGACCGGCCGGTGCTCTTCCGCTGTTGGCGTACGCGGCGACCGAAACGGCGCCCGATCAGTTGCCGTTGCGACGAACCGCCGTCGCGCTCGCGCGCGATCTAGCTGATCAGCGGTCCAAGCAGTGGTTAGCGAAATTGGCCGCGGATCCAGATCCGTTTCTTTCCGCTCAAGCCGTCAA
>NZ_JBFHKV010000119.1:0-12370 GCF_041595215.1 Stieleria sp.
GACGAGGCGACGAGTCCTCTGTAGTCGGCATATTGGCAAGGACTCGTCGCCTCGTCCACTACCGCCTACCCGAAAACCAAGGTGCGGCGGAATACGTGTGGCAGATAAACTGCAATCGATGTTGCCGATTACAGCTCTTTGACGCGAATGCCTTTCCAGTGCACGATGCCTTTGGCGCCCTTGTGGATCTGCAAACCAAAGAAACCCTGTGCGTAGGTTCCGTCGTCGACCCAGTGCGCGACCGGGACTCCGTTGACCCACGTTTTGATCACGTTGCCTTTGGCGGAGATCGTCAACCGGTTCCAGCCTTCGCGATCCAGGGCGGCGCGGGCTTCCTTGTGTTCGGTCAACCAGACGGGATAGAAGTAACCGCCGCAACTTTGGCCGTAGATGCCGCCGTTCCAGAATCGGTCTCCGCTGATCCCTTCCATCTCGGCTTGTGGGCCGAACACCGTCTCACCGTTTTTTCCGGGTTTGGTCTGGGCCCGGAACATGACGCCCGAGTTGCCGTCGACTTCCCATTTCATCTCGCAGGTGAAAACAAAGTCTTTGAAATCGGTCTTGTCGGTGCTCAAGTACGTGCTCGGCGATCCGGGCACGACGGTTCCCACCAGGACGCCGTCTTTGGCTTCGAATTTGCAAGTCCCGCCTTTGGGTGACCATCCTGTCAGATCGTTGCCGTTGAACAGATCGCGAAAGCCTTCGGTCAAATCCGGCTCTGGGTCGGTGTTCAGCAGCATTTCTTCCGGTTTGGGGGCGTTCTGCTGGCTCTTGTATTTGGCGTACCAAGCTTCTTGGGAGGGATCAATGCTGCCGCCGTCGGCAAATCCGCTGACGGCAAACAGGCAGACGAGGGTCCCCTGGACGAGCGTTTGTTCAATCAAGTTTCGCGACACTTCGGTTCTCGAACGGCTGGTGAATGGAAAATGGGCGGCTGCGACGGTGACAACCGCGGTGGATCAGCGACAGGATAATCGATTCTCATCGCAGCCGCGCTGCGGTCAAGATGCATCGACGGTTTCGGTTACAATCGCCGCACAGGGGGGCCCGTAGGCTGGCACCCCTTTTCCGCGGCACCCTCATTCGAATCGCTGACGGAGCACTACATCCGCACCAATGCATTGAGCACAAACGATCCGAAGATGGAAATCACGAGCACCCACAGACAGTAGGCGACCGTGACTTTGGGACCGAGTCGAACGACCCAGAGCCCGATTGCCAACTCGATTGCGGTGAAAAGCATTAACAGCCACGTGAGTTCCTGGATGTACTGTCCGCTCAACCGTCCGGCGAACAGGGTGATGAAGAACGCGGGTAAGCCCAATGCGATCCCCAGCAGGGCCTCCAGGATTCCGGACAGCCCATTCCAGGACGCAATCCACACGAACGGCAAGTACAAACACGCCAAGATCGCCGCGGTCGGCAAACGCGATTGCCGACATTTCATCATCGACCAAACGACGCGGCACCAGACGATGGCGTAGATGCCGCCGCTGGTGACCAACGGAAACTTCGCGACGGCCGCCAACAGCATGGCGACGACGGCGGTGGCGATCAGTACGGTTCGAATCGTGAATCGCATGGGTGCCGCCGGATCGTTGGCGTGCTGCAGCGATGGCGATGGCATCCAGGGAAGCGCCAATGAAAGAATCGATACCGAAACGAGCATCCCGATGGCGAATTGTCCGATCAGTGGCGAAGGCCGACTTTGGTCGGAACCGGTCCAATCATAGAACGACGGAATCAACCATCCCACGACCAGGCTGGCCGCGATCAATAGCGGAAAAACCGGGAGACGTCGTCGTACGTTACGAATGGCCATGTTGATCCAGAGCCCACCGCGGCCCACCCGATGCGCCGTTCGCGGTTTGTCCAACGACATCATCTGTTTATTGGACCTGGGTTGATGATCTGGAAACGATCTCTATAACGTCGCACAACGAACGACCAACGCCCCACCCCACGATACGTTCGGAACGCACGACTACCGCGGAGAATGGTTTGACAGCGCTGCCAGAGAACGGAACTCTCGAAAGGCGCCGCCTGCGCGGTGACCTGAGTGCCAGCATGATTGACGGTGCGGCATTTGGCGGCATGGTGGGGTTCGGCGAGACCTACATTGCCGCGTTCGCGTTGGCGATCGGCTTGGGCGAAATGGCCGCAGGAATGGTCAGCAGTTTGCCGTTGATCGCCGGGGGGCTGATGCAGTTGACGTCCCCCGCGGCGATCCGTGTTCTGCAGTCGCACAAACGCTGGGTCGTCATTTGCGCGTTTCTTCAAGCGTTGACGTTCTTGCCACTGGTCATCGCCGCGTGGATCGGGACGATTGATTCAGTGACGTTGATCCTGGTGGTGTCGGTCTATTGGGGAACCGGATTGGCGACCGGGCCGGCTTGGAACACCTGGATCGGTACGATTGTCCCCCGGCCGATCCGGGCGCGTTATTTTGCCAATCGCACCCGAGTCTCCCAGGGATGCGTGTTCGCCGGGTTCCTGATCGGCGGTGTGTTGCTGCAATGGTTCACGGCACTGGATTTACGGCTGGTCGCGTTCACCGTCTTGTTTGGCGTTGCGGGGGGATGCCGGCTGGTCTCGGCCTGGATGCTGCTCAAACAGAGCGAGCCGGTTCCCTTGCCACCAGGAATGCGCGCGATCCCCTGGAAACGTGTCTTTCATCATTTGCGTGAGAGCAGCGGCGGAAAGTTGCTGGTCTATTTGTTTGCCATTCAGGCCGCGGTGCAAATGTCAGGGCCGTTTTTTACGCCGTTCATGTTGAACAAGCTTGAGTTTTCCTACGGAGAGTTGACGGGGCTGTTTTCGATCGCGTTCTTGGCGAAAGTCGTTTCCTTGTCGATTTGGGGGCGAGTGGCCAGCCGGACCGGTGCCAAGAATCTGCTTTGGATCGGCAGCATCGGCATTGTGCCGATCAGCGCCTGTTGGGTCGTCTCGCAAAACTACGCTTGGCTGGTGTTTGCTCAAGCGGCCAGCGGCATGTTTTGGGCCGCCTATGAACTCGCTTTTTTCCTGTTGTTTTTTGAATCGATTGCGGTCGAAGAACGCACCAGTGTGCTGACGATTTACAACCTGCTCAATACGACCGCGTGGGTGATTGGGGCGCTGCTGGGCGGCGCAGTGCTGTTCCATTTTGACCTGAGTTTCCATGGTTATCTGGTGTTGTTCGGGCTCTCATCGCTCGGGCGTTTAATAGCGTTGGGGCTGCTGTTGCGGGTGCCGCGGCTGATTGTGGATTCGGACGAAATGGGAGTGCGAACCGTTGCCGTCCGACCCGGTTCTGCGTCGTTGGACACCCCGGTGCTGGCCAGTTTGCCGGATCAGACCGGCGAAGAAGACGGAAGCCCGGACAACGCAAGCGGTTCGATCTAGACGGCGCGAGGCGTCCGGTGGCCGGGGAGGCTCACGCCCAATACCGCTAAATCGGTAAGCGACTTACCCAAAAATGGCTCCCCTCTCCTCCGAACAAGCCTCTTGGTCGATTCGGATTGATCATGCGCGCCAACTGATTTTAGTAAACGAAAACATTGCGACGAGTAGAGGCTTGTTTGGGGGAGAGGGGAGCCATGGTGTTTATCTTTCGCTTCTCGATTGAACGGTATTGCGCTCGCGCCCTTCCGCTACCATCGACGTGGTCTCTATCATTGGCCGGTCAACCATTTTAGTGCGGATTAACACAGGCCATCGACTAGGGACCTTCGGTGAAAGAGACCTCTGCCAACATCGACGAATTCCTGCATCTGCTTCGGGCCTTGGTCAGAGAACCGTCGGTCGTCGGCGTGGAAGATGCGTTTTTTCGTGTTCTGCGCCGGGAACTTGAAGAGTATCCGGTCAAGGTGGATCGCTATCACGGGCTGTTGGTGGCCCAAGGCTGCGAGCCGGACAGCGTCTATTTGTCGGCGCACATCGACCGACACGGACTGCTATGCACCGGGCCGAATGAGTTTCAGTACGCCGCGTTCATCGCGGGCAACCGCGGTGAATTGACGGGCGACTCAGTATCGGAACAGTTCATGGAGTTGATCGCCGGGCGTTTTGATGGCCAGCGTGTCCAGGCTCACACGCCCTACGCCGGAACCTATTGCGGCCAAGGTCAGATCACGCGTTCTTACGTTTGCCCGCGACGACGCAACTTGATCTTTGAACTCGACGGATTGGAATTTTTGCAACCCGGCTTTCCCGTTTCGTTTCTCGATCGATTGCGTGTCGATCAAAACTTTGTCTCGGCACAGCTGGACAATGTGGTTTCCGTCGCGATGCTAATCGAGTTGATCCGCTCGGGGTTCAAGGGGACGGCGTTGTTCACCGCCGGTGAAGAAGCCGGACGCAGTTGGCGGTTTGCCGTGGAGTGGTTTCAACGACATGATCTTCGCACCGATCGACTGATTGTGTTGGACACCAGTCCCTTCCCAACTCTGGACGAAGTCGCCAAGCAGGACGTCGTGCTCCGCAATCGAGACTCGATGGCGACCTTCGACGAACCACTGACCGATAAACTGGTCGCGATCTGCGATCGGTTGAAGATTCGTCATCGCTTCAAAGATCGCTACGTCGAACTGTTGAACTTGGAGCGTGAAAAGCCACTCTCGATCGGCCGCACGGAATTGGGACGCATCATCGCCGCAACCGATGGCGTGGTCCGCGGAACGACGTTGCAACTGCCCACCACGTCGTATCACACCGCATCGGAAACGGCTGAGAAAACCAGCATCGCCGCGATGCTGCGACTGCTGCGGAATATCTGTGAGTTGCCTGATCCGCAGTAACGATTCGAAGCGGCGTCGCCCCGTGCGATTCGACACGGCCGATTCACCACAGAGTTCGCCGATGGTCTTCGCGGAACGACGCGGGACCGACGGGTGTCCTGTATAATCAAGCCATTGCCGAAAGTCTGACTTTCGGCGGAACTTGGCGCGGTCAGGGACGTTTCATTGCAGGCGTCTTTATTCGAATCGAAATCCTGTGGGATCCAACTTGCGCAGAAGAAGGGAATGGTCATGAATGAAAGTGCAGCGATGTGGCGGCGGCGTGGAATTCTTCAAGGCGGTATGGCGTTGGGAGCCACGGCGCTGACCACGCCAGGTTTGTTCGCGGAGCTGATCGAGACGCCGCCTCAAACCGAAGGCCCGTTTTATCCCAACAAGATGCCGCTTGATACCGACAACGATCTGCTGGTGATCAACGATTCGATCACCCCGGCCGTTGGTGAAATCACACACCTGAGCGGTCGCGTTTTGGATAGCAAAGGCAATCCGGTCCGCAACGCGTTCGTCGAAATCTGGCAGGTCGACCATAACGCGGTGTACATCCACACCGGTGACAAGACGAATCGGGAAAACCAAGACACGAACTTTCAAGGGTATGGCCGGTTCCTGACGGATTCCAAGGGCCACTACTACTTCCGTACAATCAAGCCTGTCCCCTATCCGGGGCGAACCCCGCACATCCATTTCGGGATCAGCCAGGGAGGAAAGCGGATTCTGACCACGCAGTTGTACGTGAAAGGACATCCTGGCAACGCCCGTGATCGACTGTTCCAAGGGATCGATCCCAAGTCTCGCGAAACCGTGTTGGCCGACTTCGCACCGCTTCAAGACTCAAAACTCGGCGAACTGGCCGTGAACTTTGACATCGTGTTGGGCGTGACGGCCAAGGAAGATGAATCCGGCAAGATGCACGGCATCGGAAAGTCTCAGTGGCTGAGCCGCCAGGGACGTGCCGACCGGAGTTGATTGAACCGCGATAGCGACACTTCTTCATTGCCTTACGGCATTCGACCGATCGGACTCTTTCCGATCCGGTGGACAATTTCGACAGCGATCTGGACAAACTCTCGAAGAACTTTTTTGGGTTTCGGTCCTTTAATGGACTGGTCCCAAATAGCTCCTTCGATCGAGGCGAAATCGCGTGAAGTTTATCCAAGCATGGGGCGGTCTTCTGACCTTGCTCGTCTGTCTTTCTTTTGTCAGTGGTTGCGGTAAACCGGAGGGGGCACCCACTGCCGGTGAGCTGAGTGACTTCTTGGCCGACAACCCCGAGATCGCGAACGCCGAGCCGCCAGAAATTGAAGCGGAATGAGCGACTGCCCCAACCCTCTATTCTCTTATGGAAGTGAACAAATGACACGAAAGCAATCTGGATTCACACTCGTCGAACTCTTGGTCGTGATTGCCATCATTGGCATCATGGTGGGGTTGCTGCTGCCGGCGGTCCAAGCGGCTCGTGAAGCGGCACGACGAATGAGTTGCAGCAATAATTTCAAGCAAATCGGTTTAGCACTTCACAATTACCATTCGGCTTATAAACAGCTTCCGATGTTGATGGGTGGCACGGATTCGGCAACGAACACCAGCAACGCGGTTCCGGCAACCAGCAACAACGCGATGCAGTTGAGCATCTTTGTCGGGTTGACGTCGTTCATGGAGCAGCAATCGCTCTGGGACCAGATTCGAAATCCGCTCGATGCCGACGGCGATCCGACGACGACCAATGACGTTTACAATTCGATGGGGCCGGTCCCCAACATGGGGCTGGGGAATCACAACACGGCGATGTACGCGCCGTGGCTGACGGAGATTCCGACGCTGCGTTGTCCGTCCGATCCGGGTGTCGGTTTTCCGGCTCAGGGGCGCACCAACTACGCCGCTTCATCGGGCGATTCGATTCATCAATCCAATGTCGGGTTGTTGAATTTCGATGCCACGAAGCGCAAGTTTGTCATCAGTAACGGCCGCGCCCAACGCGCCCGCGAATCGATGCGTGGATTTTTCGTTCCACGTAAAGACATGAAGTTTCGCGACGTGCTGGATGGTTTGTCCAATACGATTGCGGCGGCGGAGATCGCGACCGATCTTGGCGATCGGCAGGTCATCACCACCGCAAAGGCTCAGAACGTGATCAACGTCTATGACGATCCCAGTTACTGTCAACAGTTTGTGAATCCGGATCGACCACGGTTCTGGGATCCCGCCGCGCCGGATTTGATCACCGGGGCTGAGAACGGACGGGGGTTTAAGTGGGCGATGGGCTACCCGTTTTGGTCGCAGGTCACGACGATCACGCCGCCCAACCGTGAGATCTGTCTGCGCAACGGAATCAATTCGCCGGGTATCATTCCGCCCAGCAGTCGTCACCAAGGCGGTGCGCATGCCTTGATGGGCGATGGTGCCGTGATCTTCATCACCGATTCGATCGAAGCGGGCAACCCACACGCTCAGACGATTTATGTGAGCTATCAAAGCACCAGTAGCGTTTCGCCGTCGATTCCCGGTGCTCCAAGCCCTTACGGACTTTGGGGCGCACTCGGTACCCGCGCATCCGGCGAAACCGTCGATGCACAGCTGAATCAATAGACCACGATCTCTCAGCAGACCGTCGGTTCGGGGGGCGCCCTCGAACCGACACAACCTGATTTTCGGTAGTGCGCCGGAGTGCATCCGCAGTGTCGTTTGAATGCGTTGCTGAAAGAGGATGCTGATTCATAGCCGACCAACGCTGCGATGTTGCTGATTTCGAGAACACTTTCTCGAAGCAGACCACACGCTTTTTGCATGCGTATTTCGGTCAGGTACTGCAGTGGTGGTTTACCAACAAGGGTTCGGAAACGTTCCAAGAAATTGCTTTTGGAGACGTGAACACTTTTTGCCATCGACGGCACGGTCCAGGGATCTCCCGGCCGCGCGGTGATCGCGTTCAACACCGGACCGACAGTCGGATCGACGATCGCCGAGAGTCGTGCGGGATCGGTCAGATGCGTCGACTCTAGGGTCAACGCGACCCCCAACGTTTTCAAGAACACGAGCTGCGCCAGTCGTCGCACCGTCAATTCCCATCCAAGCTCACGAGAGTTCTCCTCGGAACCGATGATCTTCAGCAGGGGTAGGCACGAGCGGAGCTGTTCGTGCTGATGATGGTTTAGATGGATGACTTCTGGCAACCCAATTTCCAACGGGTTGAAATGTAGTTGCTGTGGTTGAAATTCTCCGTGAAGCAGGCTCACGCGCGCGGCGTCGTTTTCAGGGACGCTGTCTTTCTCATACGGTCGTGCCAGCCAATCCGCGATGGGGCGACTGGAACTCGTCGGTTGTGCGACGACCTGATGGGGCTGACTGCGGGTCAATATGACATGGTCTCCATCGGTCAAGCGTGTCGGAGGTTGATCATCGTCAGGCAGCTTGAGCCATGCGCTGCCGCGGGTGATGACATACATGCAAACCAGTCCAGCTGGCACGTCCAGGCCCGCATCGGCATCCAATTGCATTTCTCTGGCAGTCCAAAGCGGCAGGTACAGGCGGTCCAGCAATGCAGTGACGAGAGTGTGGCTCGGCAACATCAAATGAGGGGTCCTATGGGTGGCGCTTCAACAGATCACGGCCGGCGATCCTTCGCCGGTTCCTCTAGACACGGATTGGCGGGGACAACTGTTACAGCGTTTCACGTGGTTTTTTGGCGCATTGCCAAGATCGTGCCGTGGACCAACGGACCGCAACGAGTGACGCAGACAAGCGCTGAGGTTATGTCGCCGGTTTTTCACATGCGGAATTTGCACCGTCCCCGACAGCCGGCGTGATGATTGGGTACACTGTTACATCCTCCAAGATGGTCACGCCTCCGGCCCCATTGGGGGCGGCGGTTTCATCAGGCCGAACAAGACGCCGGTTACTGATGGCCAGTGAAGTCCCCAGCGAAGGACTTCCGCGAAATGGAAGCTCATCCATGACTCATCCTCCCACGAGTACCACAATGCGAATCAAGTTGTTGCCGCTGTTGACGATGCTGATGGTCGTTGCCATCCCCACCGGATTCATCCAGCCGGCGGTCGCCGAAAAACCCAATGTGATCGTGATCATGGCGGACGATCTCGGCTACGGTGATGTTTCGTGTTATGGCGCGACATCGTTGACGACACCGAACATTGACCGGTTGAGTGCCGAAGGACTGCGGTTTACCAGTGGCTACTGCTCCGCGTCGACGTGCACGCCGACACGCTATTCGTTATTGACCGGCACCTATGCGTTTCGCGGTGAACGTACGGGCATTGCACCGCCCAACGCACCGGCGATCATCAAACCGGGAACCGACACGGTTGCGTCGCTGTTGCAACGCGCCGGCTACGCCACGGCGGTGATCGGCAAATGGCACCTCGGACTCGGTGGAGAAGACGGGCCGGATTGGAATGGCCAGTTAAAACCGGGGCCGCTGGAAATCGGCTTTGACACCTGTTTCCTGTTGCCGACGACCAACGATCGTGTGCCGCAGGTGTATGTCCACGATCATCGGGTTCCCAATCTGGATCCCGCCGACCCGTTGTGGGTGGGACGCACAAAACCTAGTCCCGATCATCCCACCGGGCTGACGCATCGCGACACGCTGAAAATGGATTGGTCGCACGGGCACAACTCGACGATCCACAATGGCATCAGCCGAATCGGTTTCTACACCGGCGGACACGCCGCCCGTTTCCGCGACGAAGACCTGGCCGACAAGTGGGTGGAAAAGTCGGTTGAATTCATCGAGCAACATCAGGACGAACCGTTCTTTCTGTTCTTCTCGTCACACGACATTCACGTACCACGGATGCCGCACGAGCGATTTCAAGGCAAAACATCACTCGGGTTCCGCGGCGATGCGATCATCGAACTCGACTGGTGCGTCGGCGAAGTCATGAAGACGTTGGACCGATTGAATCTGGCCGAAAACACGTTGGTCGTGTTCTGCAGCGACAACGGCCCGGTGCTGGACGACGGCTACAAGGACGGTGCGATCGAAAAGATCGGTGATCACCGCGCCGCCGGTCAGTATTCAGGTGGCAAATACAGCGTCTATGAAGGCGGGACGCGAACGCCGTTTATCACGCGTTGGAAAGGTCGCATCAAACCCGGTGTCAGCGATGAAGTCGTTTGCACGATCGACTTGGCGGCAAGTCTGGCGGCGCTGACCGAACAGTCGCTGCCGAACGATTTTTTCTTGGACAGTTTTAACGTCATCGACGCGCTGCTCGGAAAAGACGGAGCGCAAGGCCGCGACCATCTGGTTCAACAGGACAACGGCGCCGCCGGCACCTACGGCATGCGGGCCGGCCAATGGAAACTGCATCGCTATGGTAAAAAAACGGCTCGCAACGTGGTGGTCGAGACCCAGTTGGCCAACACCAGCGTGCCGCCGTTTCAATTGTTCAATTTGGACGACGATCCCGCCGAAACGTCCAACGTGATCGAACAGCACCCGGACGTCGCCGAGCGACTGAAGAAGCAGCTTGATGACCTGATCGAGCAGGGACGCAGTCGTCCAGCCTCGTAGTGACGCTGCGGTAATCGTGTAGGGCATGCTGTGCATGCCAAGTCGCGTAGGGCATGCTGTGCATGCCATGCCGCCGTCAGACACAGCCTGACCTACGGTACTGGCAAGGACTCGTCGCCTCGTCCACTACCGCCTACCCGAATCGCAGGGTGACAAAGATCACTCGCCTGCGATGCGTTCGATCTGCGCCAGCGTGCTGGCCAGATTGGCTTGGGCGCGGGCGACTTGGACTTGCAAGGAAAGCAATTCGCGATAGGTGGCGATCAGGTCTGTAAAGTCAGCTTTCTTGCCTTGGTAGTCGGCCGTCGCGATCTGCAGTGTTTGCTCGGTGCGTGGGATCAGGCGATCGCGGAAAAGTTCCAATTGCTCGATTGCAGCGTCGGCGGCAGCGACCTGACGGCGCAGTGTGCCACGAACGCGATCACGCTCGGCATCCAAACGAAGTGCGGTGCTGCTGCGCTGGTGGGCCGCTTCGCGAATCCCCGCGTTGATCTTGTCTCGCCAGATCGGAAGTGTCACGCCGACGGTGAAGTTGATGTTGTCGTGGCCATTGGCAACACGGCTTAACACGTCGTGGTTGTCGTTGATGATGGAATAGCCCAGACCGAGTTGAAAGTCGGGATATTGCTGCAGACACGCCAGCGATTCTTTCGCGCGGTCACGGGCAATCTCCGCTGCCAGCCCCTGCAACATCGGATTGCGTTGTTCGGCTTGGGCGACCAGTAGATCCAGTTCTGGTTTGGCCTCGTCCAGGTTGAGCTGATCAACGGTTGTGGGCATGTAGTGCAACGGCTGACGAACCAACGCTCCCAGGTCGGCACGGGCTTGTTCCTGTTGGCGACGCAGTGCGATCCGTTGATCTTCCAAGCGGTCTCCTTCGATTTCCGCACGCAAGACATCTTGCTGGCTGCCGCCGGTTCGATAACGGGCTTCGGAGACGGCGATCAAATCTTCGACGCGCTCGGTGTTTTCATCCACAATTCGGATCAGTTCACTGGCCAACCACAATTCGTAATAGGCCAATCGAACCGCTTCGGTGATTTCCAGTTCGGTCTGTGCGATCTCGGCATTTGCGATTTGGATTTCGCGAATCGCGACCGCGCCGCGCGCACTCAACTTGGCCGGCCAGGGCAGTTTTTGCGTCAGCGCGAATTGATGTCCGACACGGCCGCCAGCGGTTTGCAAGGCTTGGTCGTGAATCGGCCAGAACGTGTTGCCGAGCATTGGGTCTTCCAACGCGGTCGCTTGGGGAACGCGATGTTGAGCCGCGGCCACCTTTTGACGGGCGGCGGCGATCGACGGGTGTGTGGCCAATGCGGTGGCAATCAACGAATCGAGCGTCACAATGTCCTGCTGGTCGGCCGGGGCGGTCAGGTCGGCCGGCTCTTCACCGTCTTGGAATGCCACCAGATGGACGTCCGCGGGCGCCACCTCGGATTCGTCGCTGGGGTGGCCGGCGAACCGCTGCGATTCGGGCGGCTGTGTTTGGATCGGTGGATGACTGTCAAAGGTGTCATCGAATCGCTCGAACTTGGTCAGCCCGCCGCGACAACCTGTGACCGCGATCAGGCTGGCCAGCAGCAGGGGATGGGCCGATTTCAACTTGGAGCCCCGTCTGCGTTGTTGCGTTGTGATCATGCGTTTTGTCCCTATCGTGCCAGTCGTGACGAAAGAATCGCCTTGAACTTTGTTCGGCATGCGGTGACAATGACTTGGCATCAATCACGCTTCTTTGCTACTCCCGTCCCCCATGCACCGCCGTATAACCCGCACTGCCCTCACCGTTTGCCTGGTCGTCATGACGACGATGCAGCCGGTATCGGCGTTGGCGCTGATGGGAACCTGTTCGGGAGATGTTTGCGAGCAAGAGCCGACGTGCGGGGGGGGTGGATGCTGTGACGTTGCCCAACAAGAGCAGCGTTGCTGCTGTTGCCCCGATCGCGGCGACGGGACGGAAGGTCGTCCGGCTGTGGGGCATGACAAACTGTCCAGCAAATCGGTCGATTCGTCGCGAGGATGCTCGATCGATCTGAAAGCCAGTCAGGACGCGACCGATTAC
>NZ_JBFHKV010000120.1:0-12361 GCF_041595215.1 Stieleria sp.
CGGCCAACGAGTATTCGAATCCTCGGGTGGCAACGATGCGATATTGACCAGGCGCGACACCGAAGGCAGCTTTGCCGCTGAGCGTGTAGACCACGCCCTGGCGAACGGCGGTGTCGTGGTTGGACACGGCACCGACGGGAATCAACGCGCCCGCTTGATCGGTGATCGTGATTCGTCCCGGCATCGGGGCACCAGCGGGATCTACCAGCGAGATCTCAACCTGGGCGAGATTGCGACGTGTCTCCGCCGAAATCGGGTAAAGCCGGACTTCTCCGATCCGAATGTCATCGGCGTCCGTTCCATTTTGACGAATCTCCAACCGATTCTTGCCGTCGATCACGCTGCCCGGTGGGACCGGGAAGTCGACCCGCATGTCATTCTCGTCGCGAACGAGTCTTCCCAGTGACGCTCGGTTAAGCCGGACGTCCCAAGCCTGTTTGACGTTCTGCTGACGGAGTGTGAGCGTCCAGGCGTCAGCGTTGGCGGTCGATTCGAATTCTCGTTCGAAGCGTTGCGTGGGAGCATTCTCGGGAAACCACGCCCATTCGCGTTCTGCAGTGGCCCGAACGTGCTGCAACGCCTCTTCGATCACAACAGGCGACCGATCACCGGCCCAAATCGACGCGATCGAAAGCCAATGAAGAATGCTCAGCGAGATAATGATGATGTTTCTCAATTCAATCGCCCAAATGAGTCCAGGAATCTCAGCACCCTTGATTGTAGACGCCATTCGACCTCGGATCCCACCCGCTTCACCTCATTTTGCTTGACGCGATAGACATCACGTCTTATGGTGACGGCTTCCCCATTGCGGAACGGTATCGGAACACCGCAACGCAAACCTCCCTCGTTCCATGCAGGTGAACCATGCGTGCTTTCTGTGTCATGATGTCGTGTTTGATTTCATGTTGGGGCGTGGCCCAAGAAGCGTCAGAGGACCAGGCCAAACGGGCGATCGAACTGGCCAAGGTGGAAGCGAAAGCGTTGGAACTGTTCCAGGGTTCCCAAAAACTGAGGTGGGAAACCGAACCGCTGTTGCGTTGGACCAATCCGGTCTCCGGTCAAATTTATGGCGACGTTTACATTTGGACGCTGGACGGCCGCCCCGAAGCGATCGCGTCGATCTACAAGTGGTTTTCACCTCACACGCACCAGGCGACCGAACTGCAATCGCTCAGCGAGTCGGAGTTGACGATGACGCGTTACGGAGCGAGGGCCTGGTCGACCGGAAAGGGGCTTGAGATGAAGTCGCTTGCCGATGCCCCCGCGCCGAGCGATCGCCCGTTTCAGCGATCCAGGCAGATGCACGCGATCGCGGAACAATTCGTCGCCCAAGCGGAAGATCGCTCCGATCCGACGTCGACCTGGAATTTGCGTCGTTTGCCTAAACCGATCTACCGGTACCAAAGCGAAAAACGGGGCATCGTCGACGGGGCGATGTTTGCGTTTTGTCAAGGCAACACGAACAACCCGGAAGTGCTGTTGTTGCTCGAAGCCCGCCAGCGAGACGGTCAAACACAATGGCATTATGGACTGGGCCGACAGAACAGCCTCCGCTTTATCGTGCACCGAAACGGCGAGTTGATCTGGGACGTTCCGAAGTTGGCCCCGCCGTGGCCGGCCGTCAACCGGCCCGACCAGCCCTACCTGGTGATCAAATCACAATCCGCCAACTGATGCTTCCCGGAGGTGCCGCTGCGCTGACCTCCGGCTACTCGCTGTCATCCCTCCGGGATACTCGGTTCGCGATCGCTCTCAATGAACAACAATCGGGGTGCTTGTTGTCAACGGTCGAGCCAATCGAATCGCTGGTCCTGTGATAGACTGACGCGATTCACTGAACTCTCCATCCGAGACATTTTTCAAAGGACCCCTCAGACATGGCGAAGAAGCACATCACGTTGCAACACAGCGAGAGCGTCATCGTGCAGGCCGCGGCCCAGATTTATTCCGCCTACATCGCCAGCGGGCGAGTTTCCGACGACGACGCCACGAAATACCTGAAACAGTCGATCATGGAAGCCATCACGATTGCCAGGAGCGTCGATGACGCGGTGATCAGCGACGGCGAAATGGATTAGTTGACTGCAACGCGACATTGAAGCATCTCGGCGATCGCATCATTCAGGCGATCGGGCACCGGCTTCCTCGCCGCCCATCAGCGTCATCAGCGCAACGACGGTGGATTCGACGCCGCGAATGACAGCCGGTCGGGATTCGATCTTGAACAGCGGCGAGTGATGACTCGGCACCGCGTCGCCGCCGGCTGCTTCGGTGTCGAAGGCGGATTGCGGGGTACCACCGACAGACCAATAGACCGACGGGATCGTCGGATCGCTGGTGAAGATCGGGAAATCTTCGGCCCCCATCCCTTTGGACGGTTCGTCGATGACTTGATCTTCGCCAATGTTTTTCTGCCATGCGGCGCGCAGTCGCCGCGCCAGATCGGGCGTGTTGTTTGTCGGCGGTACACCTTCTTTGGACACGGTGACTTCGGGCAACTTGTCTTCCGGCAACCCCGCCACTCGTCCCATGTTGGTTGCGATTCTGCGGATGCCCTCCAACAGCGTCTTGCGTGTTTCCGGACTGGTGCTACGGACGGTCAGCTGAAGATGTGCTTTGTCGGAGATGATGTTGTGTTTCGTTCCGGAATGAAAGGAACCGACCGTCACCACCCCCGGAACACGCGGCGCGATCTCGCGGGAAACCAGAGTTTGTAGCGCCAACACGATTTGGCTGCCCAGGACGATCGGATCTTTTCCCCGATGCGGACTCGCGCCATGCGCCCCGATACCGTGGACGACGATGTCGACCGTGTCGGAACCGGCATACGGGCTGCCTTCGGTAACATTGATCAATCCGGATCGGTCGCGTGAGGTGACGTGGAACGCGAGTGCATAATCGGGGACGCCGAAACGTTCCCACAATCGATCTTGTTTCATCGCACGGGCGCCCATCACACGCTCTTCGGCCGGTTGCATGATCAACATCAACGTGCCTTGCCAGGCATCGCGGTGAGCGGACATGTAGCGTGCCGTCCCGACCAAACTGGTCAAATGCACGTCATGACCACAGGCATGCATCACGGGAACCACCTCACCGGTGATCGGGCTCTGCTGGGTCACTTTGGACGCGTTGGGAAGTCCCGATTTTTCTTCGACCGGCAATCCATCCATGTCGGCCCGCATCATCACCGTCGGCCCCTCGCCGTTGCGCAGCAGCGCGACGACTCCCGTGCCTCCGACGCCTTCGGTGACATCAAACCCGACGGCGCGCATCTCCCGCGCCATCCTGGCCGCGGTCTTGTATTCGACCAACGACAACTCGGGATTGCGGTGAAAGTGATCGAACAGATCTGCCAGATGCGTTTCATAGTCGGCGCGGACCGACTGTCGTAAGTCCTCGGCGAACGCTCTCGGCGGGACCAGGATCGCGAGCAACAAGAGCATCAGGCAGGTCGGTTTCATCGGCTAGACTCCGGTTGATGAACAACGCTGGGGGGGATCACTGCGATCCCGGTTGCGCAAAATTGTTTTGATTCGGGCGTGCGTTGGCAACGATCGGCAAAGGACTTTCTCGACATCGCCCACAATCTGATCACGAGCGGTGATCATCGTCAGTGGCTGCATTATACTGCGTGGCCGGTTTGACCACTTGAATCACACCCCACTCGATCTCCCCCACGTTTGATTTGATCATGACCCTTCGCCCCGTTGCGTGCTTGCTTTGTTTCTTGTTGGTTTTCTGTTTGGTGGTCCAGGATGCAGACGCTGCCGAGCGTCCGAACATCTTGTACATCATGTCGGACGACCATGCGGCACACGCGATCTCTGCGTACGGCAGCCGCCTGGCCGAGATCGCTCCGACGCCCAACATCGACCGTCTGGCCGAGGAAGGCGCTCTGTTCACCAACGCGTTCTGCACCAATTCGATCTGTTCGCCGTCGCGGGCCTGCGTGCTGACCGGTCAATACAACCACGTCAACGGATCGTTCGATCTGAGCGGCAGTGTTGAACCGGGCAAGCAGATGCTGGCCATTGAAATGCGCAAGGCGGGTTACGAAACCGCCATGATTGGCAAGTGGCACCTGAAAGCCGAGCCGGCCGACTTTGACTACTACTGTGTCCTGCCCGGACAAGGGAAATACCATAACCCTGATTTTCGCGTGCGGGGCGACAAGCCGTGGGGCAAGAACCTGATCAGTTTTCAGGACAAACATGTCACCGATGCGATCACCGACCTGTCGCTGAAGTGGCTTTCCCAACGCAGCGACAAAGACAAACCGTTTTTCTTGATGCATCACTACAAGGCGCCGCACGATTACTTTGACAATGCGGCGCGTTACGAATCCTATTTGGCCGATGTCGATATTCCCGAACCCGAAACGCTGTGGAATCGTGGCGAGTCGTTCGGATCCCTGGCGACACGCGGCGACAACGACGAGCTGGTTCCCCACATCGGCACGTCGATCGGGTCGCGTAACCCACGTCGATCCTACCTGCTGGATTTGCCCAAGTTGTATCCCAACGAATTCCCCATGGGCTATGACCCGGCGGATTACTCCGACGAGCAAAACACTCGACTGGCGTACAACGCGTACCTGAAAAAATTCCTGCGCTGCGTCAAAGGCATCGATGACAACCTGGGGCGGCTGTTCGATCACCTTGAAGAGACGGGCCAGATGGACAACACCGTCATCATTTACACCGGTGATCAAGGCTTCATGCTGGGCGAACACGACTACCAAGACAAACGTTGGATGTACGAGGAATCCCAGCGGATGCCCTTCCTGGTTCGCTACCCCAAAACTGTTCCCGCCGGTCAACGTTTCGACACGATCGTCGAAAACGTCGATTACGGCCCCACGATGCTGGAGTTCGCCGGCGCTGAAATCCCCGCAACCGTCCAAGGTCGCTCGTTCAAATCCATGCTGGAATCCGGCGAAGAGCCCGACGATTGGAAGCAGGCGGCCTACTACCGCTACTGGATGCACATGGCCCATCACGACAACCCCGGCCACATGGGCATTCGTACCAAGACGCACAAATTGATCTATTACTATGGCTGCAATTACGACGGCGGTTACCAGACGCCCGCCGGTTGGGAGCTGTACGACCTGGTCAACGATCCCCATGAAACGCGCAACCTGTACCATGATCCCGAGCACGCGAAATTGGCCGCGAAGCTGAAATCTCAGCTGGCTGAGACCCGTCAGCGTGTCGGTGATGACGGGTCGCATTACCCGGCGTGCGAAGCGATCGTGCAAGAATTCTGGGACTATGACGACGCGGACCAGGCCAAGGCACGTGAGATTTCACACCAGTATCTCCAGCGGCGACTGGAAGAACTGGCGGCCGGCCAGCGGAACATTCGGACGTACCAAGGCAAGTGAATTGGCGTTGAGAACCCACCGTGGGTAGAATCTTCTGCTCTGACCGCACCTTGCTCGCACCCCCAATGTCCAACGATGAAGATCCGGTTTTCCCTTTGCCTACTGAGCGTTCTTGTCGGTTGCCTGTTCGCAGCCCGGTTGCCCGCGGAATCACTTGCCGGCTCGCGACCGAATATCATCTTGGTGATGACCGACGACCAGGGGATGGGCGATCTGTCCTGCATGGGGAACCAGCTTTTGCGGACGCCCCATCTGGATCGGTTCCATTCGATCTCGACTCGGTTCACTGATTTCCACGTCAGCCCGACCTGTGCCCCGACCCGATCGGCGATCTTCAGCGGCCGCCATGAATTTCGCAACGGCGTCACGCACACGATCAAAGAACGCGAGCGAATGGCGCTGTCGACGACGACGTTTCCGCAGCTGTTGCGAGAATCGGGGTACGCGACCGGGATTTTCGGCAAATGGCACCTGGGCGATGAAGATGCATACCAGCCCTACAACCGCGGCTTCAGCGAGACCTTCATTCATGGAGCCGGCGGGATCGGACAAGCGTATACCGGCAGTTGCGCGGATTTTCCGCCCAATCGAGTCGCCAACGGAAAGTACTTTGACAACGTCATCCTGCACAACGACACCATCGTGCAAACCAAAGGGTTCTGCACCGACGTGTTTTTTCAAGCGGCACTCGGCTTCATCAAACACCAACACGAATCCAATACGCCGTTCTTTGCCTACATCACCACCAACGCGCCGCACGGACCGATGCTCGCACCGGAGAAGTACAAAAAGCGATTCCGCGAATTGGGCTGGGATCAAAATCTGCAAGGCCGCTACGGGATGATCGAAAACATCGACGACAACTTCGGCATCTTGATGGACAAGCTCGACCAGTGGGACCTGTGGGACGACACGCTGGTGATTTTCATGACTGACAATGGCCAGGCCGGGCGCACGGCCAAGAAGAACGGCAAGGTCGAACCCGTCTTCACGGCAGGTTTCAAAACCGGGAAGGGTTCACCATATGAAGGCGGAACCCATGTGCCGGCGTTTTGGCGTTGGAAGGGAAAACTGGGTGAAGGCGTCGACATCCCGGCGCTGACCGCGCACATCGATCTATACAAAACGTTCTGCGCACTCGCCGGCGTCTCGATCCCCGACGACATCCAACCCATCGACGGGCGTTCCTTGATCCCCTTGTTGGAAAACCCCAAAGCCCCGTGGCCGGATCGCAAGCTGTTCGTCCATCGAGGTCGTTGGGAAAAGGGTGATGACCCCAATAACAGCAAGTTCCAAAACTGTGCCGTCCGGACGCAGCGTTGGCGGTTCGTCAACAACGAGGAACTGTACGACATCTCGGTGGATCCCTATGAAGCGAAGGACGTCGCGGCAGATCACCCCGAAGTCATCGCGGAATTGCGCAAGGCATACGACCAGTGGTGGGCCGAGACGGTGCCGTTGATGGTCAACGAAGATGCCCCCTATGCCGAGCAACAGCCACAAAAAGTGCGTTACGAAAAACAGTTGGCCGAGAAAGGAATCCCCGACTGGGCGCCGCCAGCGCTGTAGCGAAGTCAGGTGGGATCAACATCCCGCCTCACGTGACATTCATTCTGATCAGAACGGCCGACTGAAGGGACGCTTGTCTTGCGGACTTGGGCTTAGCCCAGAGAGACATCGAGTATCATCATCACGACAAAGCCGATCATCAGAAACAGCGTCGCGAGATCCTCATTGCCTTCTTGCTGAGTCTCCGGAATCAACTCTTCGACGACGACATAGACCATCGCGCCCGCGGCGAAGCTGAGCGCGAAGGGCAGCACCGGTGCGGCGTAGACTACGACCGCTGCCCCGATCACGGCCGAGATCGGTTCGACCAAGGCCGACGCTTGACCGAGCAGCCACGATTTGGTGCGACTCATGCCTTCCCCGCGCAGTGGGACGGCCACGGCGAGGCCCTCGGGAATGTTCTGCAAACCGATGCCAAACGCCAACGCCGTCGCGCTACCGATGCTGGCGATGGAAAGGTCACTCCCCGCGCTCCCGAACGCAACGCCCACGGCGAGGCCTTCAGGAATGTTGTGCAGCGTAATCGCAAGGATGAGCAGCACGCTTCTCTGCCAAGCCGTCTTGACGCCTTCGGCCGACGCATCGGGCAAGCCGCGATGCAAGTGTGGAAGCGTTCGATCGAGCCCATACAAGAAGAGGCCGCCGAGTAAAAAGCCGACGGCGGCGGGAAACCAGCTCGGCCATCCCAATTCGCCCGCGACTTCGATCGACGGCGAGAGCAGACTCCAATAGCTGGCGGCCAACATCACACCGCCGGCCAACCCCAGCATGGCATCAAACAGCGATCGATGGACTCGCACCAGACCAAACACCAGTGACGCCCCCACGGCCGTCAGCAGCCAAGTGAACCCACCGGCGAGGAGCGATTGCAGAATCGGGTCGAGATCGTTGAACCAGTCGAGCATGCGTTCGCCACCGCTGAAAAATGTGAGTCATGCGAGAACCGGCGGCAGACTCACCGCCAGATGCCGCAAGACTTCCTGTCTTCAATGCTTTTCGCCAATGGCCGAACGTCGCTGATCGCGTGACCATCGCGTTGGACAACGACAATTGCAAACGGCGCGCCAACGTTTCGCACGAAGGATCGCTCGCTACGGTGAGGTGCCGGACGACAGGGGATGCCGACGACAGGGGACTCGTCGCCTCGTCCACTACCTGGAAATTGCGCTGTGCTAGATTACGAGGGGGGCATATAGGCGGAAAAACCGATGGACGCGGCTGCCCGAGCGCGGACGCTTGCTCGTTGAGCGTCCCCGCTGGTCTGCGATCGACAAACCGCCGAACGCAGGTGTTCCAGCCCGTTGCGAGCCCTTCTCCGGCACCAGGACTCGACAGAACGCGGCGGCGCTGCGAAAACCGATGCTTAGCGACCTCGGTGATCGACCTGTTGATGGAAGCCCGCAAGCGTCTGATGCCAGCGCGTTGACCGAGGAGCATCGAATCAAATCAACAGGTCGTTACCCCATTCACACGAAAGGCCCCTCACAAATGTCAAATCAACAAATCAACGACGCCTTAAACGGACAAATCGCCTCGGAATTTGAGTCCTGGTATTCTTACCTGGCGATGAGTGCCTGGTGTTCTCGCGAACAACTTTCCGGTTGTGCGGGCTGGCTTCGTGCACAAGCTCAGGAAGAGTACACACACGCGATGAAGATCTACGAATTCCTGCTCGATCGCGACGTTGAAGTCAAACTGTCACCGCTCGACGCGCCGCGGGAGACGTTCCATTCGATCGTCGAGATTTTCGAGTGTGCGTTGCAGCAGGAACAGGCAAACACCAAACGGATCGACGAGCTGTTCCACATGGCGATGGAACAAAAGGCATTCGCGTCGCTGGTCGAACTTCAATGGTTCGTGACCGAACAAGTGGAAGAAGAGAAAACCGCCCGGACGAACTTGGCGCGGATCAAGATGATCGCCGATGATCCCGCGGCCGTTTTAGATTTCGACAACGCATTGGGCCAACGCAACTTGCCGATGGACACTTCGCCCCAGTGATCGCCGAGCGTCGTGACGACGTCGGCGACAGAGGATGCCGACTGCAGAGGACTCGTCGCCTCGTCCACTACCCGAAAATGCCGAGGACTCGTCGCCTCGTCCACTACCTGAAAATTGAGCTGAGACGGAATACTAGTCCATCTCGTATCTCTCCAAGGTCTTGGGGTCGGTTGCTTTGAGCACCTTCTCGGCGTGGTTGAGAGCTTTGTTGTCGACGTCGTGCACAATGACCAGCACCGATCCCGATTCCACGCGGGCTGCGTAGTCGGAGCTGACGTCGTGGTCGACACCCCAGCGATCCATCACGCCGAGCAGACTGCCGATGGCGGCGCCGATCGCCATTCCCACCAAAGGTCCCGCCATGATAAACGGCCCGACCAATGTGCCGGCCGCGATCGGAGCGGCAACCGTCCCCCCGATCAGCATTCCCAACGAGGTGCTCCGCCCGTCGGGTCCATGCTTGCCCGAACCGTGCTCGTGTTCCTCATGCAGCTCACTGAGGTGCACCGCGGCCGGATCGGTGGAACTGGAGACCACCGAGATATTCTTTAACGTGTAGTGTTCTTGCTCGAGCTCTTCCAGGCCGACTTTCGCAGCAGCGTGCGTTTTGTATTCGGCGATCAAACATTTGGACATGATTGCTCTCCCCATTCGCGGCAGACGCCCTACATCACCATTTAACCCGATTCACTTCAATTCGCCAAAATTCAATTGCCAGGACACGCCGAACGAGTCCGTCACCCATCCAAACCGGGTACTGAAACCGTAGTCATCCAACGGCATCAAAACGTTTCCGCCGTCAGCAAGTTTCTTAAAAATTGATTCGACCTGTTGTTTGCTTTCGCAGTCCACGAAAAGAGAAACCGACGGCGTGAATTCAAACTGGTGATCGACGGGGCTGTCGATACAAAGCAGCCTGGTCCCGGCGACGCGAAACGCCGCATGTTTGATCGAACCCGCCGTGCCGTTTTCGCCTTCGACATATTTCAGGACCTTTTCGATGCCACTGTCGGGAAAGACCGAAACGTAGAACTTCATCGCCCGTTCCGCCTCTCCTTCGAACATCAGTAGCGGCGCTGCGCTCGGTTTCACGATCGGGGCATCGGGTTGCTTGCGAATCATCTCGCCCGACATGAACGTCTTCCAGTTTCCATCGTCGGTGAGGATTTGGGACGTGGTTGCGATCCGATCCGCATGACGGAACTCGTAGATTTCTCGGTAACGAGCCGTCGCTCCCTTGACGGACATGCTGGGTCCTTCAGCGACGAAGACCAGCTGTTTCTGTGCTTCATCCAGCGTTCCTTCGTAGTCCCACTTGAAGTCGAGTGCATTGTCGACCCAAGTCGCGGTGAACACGTTTCTCTTTTGGTCAACACCGAGCGTCTGCTGGGCGTGACAATGAAATCCGCCCATGTTCGTCCGAAACTCGTTGACGACCCAATGGTCGCCGATCCGACGCGACGTCATCGATCCCTTGTAGGTCACCGACTGATCGGGTGAATGAGAAATCGTTGTCCAATCACCGTCGAACTTTTGGATCCAATCGGTCGATACTGTGTCCGCGGGCTCGGGCGCGGTCTGCGCCACAGCCAAGCTTGTCAGCAACAACGAGAAGCCTACGATGCGAGGGACTACTGTCATCAATCCGCTCCTGGCGTTTAGATCATCGCGAAACAACCTCGTTTCGCTGTATCCATCGTCCCCCATTCCGGACCAGAATGCTAGGCTCTGTCCCGAAACGTTGTAGCCACCGTCGCCAGACGGTGGTTTGACGCGTTCCAGCGACCGTGGATCTATGTATGCCGAGGAGCCGTCAGGCACAGCCTGACCCACACCGAAACACCACGCGAGTTGTGTCACGATGAACTAAAGTCGTGCTCCCGTCCCCAATCCTTCACTGCGGAATGACGTCTGTCAGTCCGGTCAGGTAGGGCGTACGTTGCTCGACGCGGTCCCGTTCCAGGAATTCTTCGGCCTGCCACACCGTCTCGCCCCGATGCAATAACCGCAATTGCCGCCACGTGAAACGGACCGCTTGATACGTCCAGACACTCTTGTCGCCTTCCCTTTGAATTTCAAAACGGAGCAGCAGCTCTGGGTCCGTCCCGTTGTCCCAAACAAACGCGAACAGGGCGCCGTCAAACTCCGCCGTCGAATCCTCGTAGCGGAACAGCGGCTGCGGGAGCAATCGCAGATGGTTCGTCTGGCCGTTATGAATCATCTCGGCCTTGAATTGACGAGCCATCCCGCGCATCTGAACCAAGCGTCGTCCGGCATCGGCCGAAATCGCTGGACCGGACGGCACCGTTTTCAACTCAAGTGTATCGACCTCCGGCATCCACCGTTTTCGCGGCGCCCGGCCGACGGACATCGGAACGATCGGTGTCGGCCGTAACAGGTGTAGTTCAACGAACTCGTAATCTTGCTGATTGATGGGAATCGACCCGATCGTTCCGATCAAGGCCAGTTGCTTGGAGGGCGTTTTCCAAACGAAGACACTGCCAAAAACATTGCCTTCGGAACTGAACCGGAACAGTGGGTTGCTTTGCCACTGATAGACTTGGCCGTCCTGCGACTGGATTTCCAATTCTTTTGCGGTCTGATCAAATCGATCAAACAATCGCTGGCTGCGTTCGTTCGTTTCCTGATCAGGCGCCGCCGCGTCTTGGGCAGGTGCGACTGCAACGGACACGACACCGATGACAAGAAAAGTTCCCAACAGACGAGACATCAACACAACTCCCTTGAACGACGGTGGGCGGAAGACGAGCATGCGGTTTGTCGATCAACGTGCGAAAACCAAGCCTCAGCATAACCCAAAACAGACACATCGTCTACAACGGGTACCGAAGCCGCCCGCGGACCGGCATCGCTCGACTTCTCCGCGATCGCCTGCTTCTCCGCGATCACTCGGCGGCTCATCGATCAGGGTCGGACCGATACCGTTGGTTGACGACCTGGAACGCGAATCCGTTTTCCGTCGCGTCGCTCTGGAACGTGGTTTTGGCGATGTCGCCCGGGAACGACCTGCCATTGTTTTCGCAAAATCCCTTCTCCATCGATGCCAATGTGTCTTCGAGGTCGCGTGGTAGGAATCGGACGACGTTTCGCCCCGCGGTGGGAATGTTGGCCGACTCCAGGAGTTGGCGATCAAACTGGGCAAATGGGTTGGTGCGTTTCCAAGAAAAATACAATCGCTGCTCGGTGTCGGGTTGGCGATTGACGTGACGGACAGGTTGCGTCGCCAAATGCGAGGCGGATTCGATCGCGTTGTCGCCGCCTCCGAACGCCGCCAATTCGATCCCAAAATAATCCAATTGCGAAGCGTAGTCCTTGATTCCACGGGCGTGAAAGACGATCTCCCAGCGTTCCCAGCGGCCAATCGCGTCGACGTCGCCG
>NZ_JBFHKV010000121.1:0-12302 GCF_041595215.1 Stieleria sp.
AGTCGATCCGCCACAGGCTTTGATCGCCGACAGGGCGAAGTGAATTTTGCCGTCGGCGACGCTGAAGTCGGCTTCGGACGTGTTCACACTCGGCGGCACCACTTCGATGCCCATCCGATCGCAGTCCTCCATGTGCTCGACCAGCGCGTCTTTCCGTTTGAAGTTTCGACCATCGATGTCACTGGACAACAGCGACGCCATGAACTCCACCGGGTAATGCGCCTTCAGGTAGGCGGTCTGGAACGCAACCAGGGCATAGGCGGTGCTGTGTGATTTATTGAATCCGTAACCGGCAAACTTGACGATCAGGTTCCAGATGTCTTCGGCGTCTTTTTGGGCGAGCCCGCTTTCGACGGCGCCTTTTAAGAACACCTCTTGGTTTTGGTTGATCAGCGCCTCTTTCTTTTTGCTGATCGCTTTAATACACGTGTAGGCTTTGGCCAGCGGGACGCCGCCGAGGCGGTTGAGGATCCGCATCACCTGTTCCTGGTAAACCATGATGCTGTTGGTTTCTTCCAGGATCTCTTTCAAGACCGGGTGCTTGTATTCCGGACTCTGCCGACCGTGTTTGATGTTCACATAGTCGTCGACCATGCCGCCTTCGAGCGGACCGGGACGATACAGCGCCGCGGTCGCGATGATGTCGTGGAAACAGTCGGGCTTCATCCGCGTCAGCAGGTCACGAATCCCGCCGGATTCCAATTGGAACACGCCCTTCGTTTCACCACGTTGCAGCAGCGCGTAGGTGGCTTTGTCGTCGAGCGGAAACTTGAGCGGATCGACGTCTTTGCCCGTCGTCTGTTTGATGAATTTCACCGACCGGCTGAGCATCGTCAGGTTGCGCAGCCCCAGGAAGTCCATCTTCAGCAAACCGCTGGCTTCGACGTCGTTCATCGACCACTGGGTGATGACGTCTTGTTTGCCGGGCACACGCGTCAGCGGAACGTATTCCGAGAGTGGCTTGTCGGCGATCACGACGGCCGCGGCGTGGGTGCCGACGTTGCGCGCCAGACCTTCGATCTTCATCGCCAGATCCAACAACTCGCGGATCTCCGGATCGCCGTCATAGGTTTGTTTTAAGTCCGCGCTCTTTTCCAACGCTTTCTTGATCGTGATCTTCAGCTCATCGGGCACCATCTCGGTGATCTGGTTGACGCGCGACAGGGGAATCCCCAACGCCCGCCCGGTATCCTTGATCGCCGCCCGTGCGGCCAGCGTTCCGAACGTTCCGATCTGGCAAACGTTCTCGCTGCCGTAGCGTTCTTTCACATACTCGATGACTTCGACGCGACGTTCTTTTTCGAAGTCGATATCGATATCCGGCGGCTCGGTCCGGCTTTCGTCCAAAAACCGTTCGAACAGCAGGTCGTAACGCAGCGGACAAACATGCGACATGTACAGGGCGTAGCACACGATGGCGCCCACGCCGCTGCCCCGCGCGGTCGCCGAGATCCCCTTGTTCCGAGCGTGGATGACGAAATCCCAGACGATCAGGAAGTACGTCGGATAGTTCAGTTTTTCGATGACGCCGAGTTCCCGATCCAGCCGCGCCATCACTTCGTCAGACAGCTTGCCGTCGACGATCCGTTCGTCGTCGCCTTCGTAGCGTTCCAGCAACCCCTTGATGCAAAGCTCGCGCAGATAGTCGATCGGCTTCATCTCGTTGGGGCATTCGAACTTGGGGAAGTAGTACTTGCCCAATTCGATATCGATGTCGACGCTGTCGGCGATTTCCTGGCTTCGCGCGACGCAGTCTTCCATGCCGGGAAAATGCTCGTACATCTGTTCGGGGCTGCGCAGGAAGAACTGGTCGTTCTCCATCTTCATACGCGACGTGTCCGTTCGGAAACGACCGGTGTTGATGCACAGCATGATGTCTTGGGCTTCGGCGTCTTCCTGATTGACGTAGTGACAATCACTGGTCGTGACGACGGGCAATCCCATCTTGTTGGCGATGTCGACGGCGCCTTCGAGCTGCATGCGTTGGATTTCCAAGCCGTTGTTCATCACTTCGATGAAGTAGCGGTCGCCGAACACCTTGTGGAACCAGCCGGCGATCTCCATCGCCTCCTTCTCGTGTTCGCCGGTGTCACTGGCTTTCATCACCGTGCGGCTGAATTCACTGCTCACGCATCCCGACAAGCAGATGATGCCTTCGTTGAACGTCTGCAGGATTTCTTTATCGATTCGCGGCTTGAAATAAAATCCTTCCAAGGACGCCGCACTGGCCAGCTTGATCAGGTTTTTGAAACCGGTACGGTTTTTGGCCAGCAGCGTCAGGTGATAGCTGGCGTCTTTGCTGCGTCCGGCGCCGCCTTTGTCGAAACGGCTGCCCGGGGCGATGTAGGCTTCGTAACCGATGATCGGGTTGATGCCGGCGCCTTTGGCCGCGCGATAGAATTCCAGCGCCCCGTGCAGGTTGCCGTGATCGGTCAACGCCAACGCGTTCATCCCGTGATCGACGGCGCGGTTGACCAGACGTTTGATGTCACCGGCACCGTCCAGCAAACTGTAGTGGCTGTGACAATGCAGGTGGACGAAGGGCTTGGCGGGCGTGACGATGGAGTCGTTGCTGGCGTTGTCCGACATGCGAAAAGGGCTCTTCCGTGGGTGGCTGGCTGGGGCACGATTGACCGGTATTCTAGCAGTCTGATTCAGCTCCGATAATCGGACGGACCGGAAGTAAGAGGGGGCAAAACGATCGGGGCAAAACGATCAATCTGCTGTTTTTTGGTCCTGGATTTAGAGAAATCCATAGGCGTTCCCAACACGAAATTTTTCGTTCCCCAATCATCGTTTTGCCCCCCATCATTCTGCCCCGAATCATTCTGCCTCCCACCCGCTCACTTTTTTTCGTACCGGACCCGATACACCGGGATCTGATTCTGACGGCTGCGGCGTTCGAAATGCGTCCGGTAGTCCAGGTCGTGCGACGAGGGCGCTTTTTCTTCGGGAATCGGCACGCCGAATCCCGGGGCGATTTCCGCAATCATCTCGATGGTGGCTTCGAAGTAGTCCAGCACGTCGGTCCAAAAATGGAACCGGCCGCCGGGACGAAGCGCAGCCAAAAAGCTTTGGACGCTGCCCTCGTTGACGACCCGCCGCTTGCGATGCCGTTTTTTCCACCAAGGGTCGGGGAAATAAACGTGCACCGCTTCGAGTGATTCGGCGGGCACGCGATCTGCGAGCAGCGGCTGGGCGTTGCCGGAAATCATCTTGGCATTGGATCGGCCGGCTTTGACCAATCGCGCCGCGGAGTGTTTGGCGTATTTGTGGATGATTTCGATGCCCAAAAAATTGTGCTCGGGATTTCGCCCCGACTCGTTGGTCAGAAACAGCCCTTTTCCGCTACCGACTTCGATTTCCAGCGGGCGGTCGTTATCGAAAACCGTTTCACTTCGGATCGTCTCGGGCACCGGCGGGAATGGGATTTCCGATCCGGTGTCGCTTCCCGAAGCCAATTCGCCCGGAATGGGTTGGCGAAAAACGAACAAATGGTCGGTCAAATCGAGCGTCGGTTTCGGGGCGCGAATGGGGCTGCGGGGCATCGGAAAAATCGGAACCGGTCGGCGGGGGATGATGTCAATTGGTCGTCAAGAGGTAATCGTAACGACAGCGAAAACGTCTACAATGCCGCCACGGATCCTGGTGCCCACCGCTCTCCACCTGAACAGTACGAAAAACGACCCATGCCCAATGACGCTGATTTCGCCGGCCTCCACGTCGCTTCCCTGGAAAGCCGCCGCGGCGACGACATGCGACGACTGATCGAGCGGCACGGCGGCGTCCCCCACGTGAGCCCCTCGATGCGAGAGGTGCCGATCGAACCGAACCGGGCGGCCATCGATTTCGCCTATCGCGTGATGACCGGCGAAATCAGCACCGTGATCTTCATGACCGGCGTCGGATTTCGTTTCTTGATGCGTTCGATCGAAAAACACGTCAACACGCAGCGTTTCCTCGATTCGCTCTCCGACATCACCACCATCTGCCGCGGCCCCAAACCCGTCGCGGCGCTGCGCGAGGCGGGGGTAAAAGCGACACACCGGATCGGCGAACCGAACACGTGGCGTGAGATCTTGCGTTACATCGACGACCACAAACTGGCCGTCGCCAACCAAGAAATCGGGCTGCAGGAATACGGCATCTCCAACGCCTCGCTGGTCGCCGGACTGGAAGCCCGTGGCGCGTCGGTGCAACCGGTTCGCGTGTATGGCTGGGACTTTCCCGAGCAAACCGATCCGCTGCGAGAAAACATCCAGGCCCTCGCCGACGGGCAGCGTGACCTGTTGCTGCTGACCAGTGCCCACCAGATCGTCAACATGATGCGGATGGCCGAAACGATGGGCATCACCGATCAATTGCGATCGGGATTGCGGACCACCGCGATCGCGTCGATCGGTCCGACGACGTCACAAATGTTGGCCGAATGTGACCTGCACGCCGACCTGGAACCGTCGCATCCCAAGATGGGCCACCTGGTCGTCGAATCGGCGAGACGTTCCGCTCAACTGGTTGCCGCTAAAAAACGATTGAAGGAAACCGACGAAAAGATTCAACAATCAATTTCGTTCGTCACCGAGTCGCCCGCGACGGCGGAAAAGCACCCGTCGCACGACAGTCTGTTCCTGAAAGCCTGTCGCGGTGAACCGACCGAGCGCACGCCGATCTGGTTGATGCGGCAAGCCGGACGTTACATGAGCGAGTATCGCGAAGTCCGTGCCAAGCAGAGTTTCCTGGAACTGTGCGCCAACCCGGCGCTTTGCAGCGAAGTGATGTGCACCGCGGTCGACCGACTGGGCGTCGATGCGGCGATCATCTTTTCCGACTTGTTGCCGTTGTTGCAGCCGCTCGGGTTTGACCTGGAGTTTGTCGCCGGCGACGGGCCGGTGATCCACAACCCGATTCGCAGCAGTGACGACCTGACGCGACTAAAACGCTTGGACGATCCCCAGTCGCTGGGGTTCGTGTATGAAA
Organism: Stieleria sp.; assembly: GCF_041595215.1. NCBI lineage: Bacteria > Pseudomonadati > Planctomycetota > Planctomycetia > Pirellulales > Pirellulaceae > Stieleria > Stieleria sp. Next base: position 4,978 of record NZ_JBFHKV010000121.1, read on the forward strand.
CGGTGCGACAAACCCGCGCCGATCTGCCCGAGGGAATCCCGTTGATCGGGTTTGCCGGATCGCCGTTCACGTTGGCCAGCTATGCGATCGAAGGCGGCGGAAGCAAGGTTTACACGAACACGAAGAAGTTGATGTACGAATCGGTTTCGCAGTCCGGCGGCGGCGCCTGGGCGGAATTGATGAGCACACTGTCCGAAGCGATCACGGTTTACTTGAACCATCAAATCGCCGCCGGAGCCCAGTGCGTGCAGTTGTTCGACAGCTGGGCCGGCTGCCTGTCGCCGATCGAATACAGCGAGTTCGTGTTGCCGTGGATGAATCAGATCATCGCGGGGATCGCGCCGGGCGTGCCGGTGATCAATTTCGCCACCGGAAACCCCGAGTTGCTGCCGTTGCTTCGGGGCGACAGCCGGACGGTGGTGGGTGTCGATTGGCGGATCCCGCTGCCCGTGGCCTGGGATCGCATCGGCCGCGACAAGAGCGTGCAAGGCAATCTGGACCCGGCGGTGCTATTGGCCGATCCCGATGTGATCCGCTCCCGCGCCGCAGACTTGCTCGACAGCGTCGCCGGCCGCAAGGGACACATTTTCAACCTCGGTCACGGCGTGTTCAAAGAAACCCCGGTCGAAAACGCGATCGCCCTGGTCGAAACCGTCAGAGAGCTCAGCGCGCGGTAGCGTGGTTGGCGAGGAATTTTGAAACCGCTAATGAACACTGATGAACGCTAATGCGAGAGTGAAAACGCTCAGGACACTCATTGAATTCTTATGGAAACAGAACCGTAATTCGCGAATTGGGGAGCTGTGATGACAGGAGAAAGTCAACCGTTTGCCAATGAAGGATACGCGATAATGGGTGCTGCCTTTGAGGTCGATAATATCCTTGGTGGCGGTTTGTTCTCTCGAACGCGGTTCCCCACAGAGTCGGAGAACGGCTATTCTGATTGTACGAGGTGGGGCCGATTCGCGGTGGGCGTGTCTAAGGAGAGTTCGTGATGAATCTGTCGACTCGCGTTGCATTGACGGTCGCGTTGTTCGCTTGCTGCAGTTTTGCCGGCGGACCTGAGACGCGGTTGGTGCCGGAACAGCCTGCCGCGGGTCGATTCGTGAAAACGTCGCAGGGTTTCATGGTCGCTTACGATCAACCGATCCCCGGCTCCAACGTCGTCATCGAGATGCTGCCGGTGCCCGGTGGCACGGTGACGCTTCAGCCACTGCCACCGTATCAACAGTTCGACGATTTCGGCGAGCCGGTGGCGAAGGATCAGCCGGCGGGAACCGCGCAACAGGTTTCCTTTGAACCGTTCTGGATCGGTAAGTACGAAATCACGATGGAGCAATACCTGCCCTATCGACAGTTGTACTACCGACAGAAGCAGGACGCATCCGAAGGCATCAATCAAGCGAATTCCCCGACCGATGTCGACGCCGTGACCGGACCGACGGACGTTTATGACCCGCAATACAATTTCGAGTATGCCGGTGCACCAGATTCCCCGGTGACGACGGTCAGTCAATTTGCGGCGCGGCAATACACCAAGTACCTGACGTTGCTGACCGGTCAAACCTATCGCCTGCCGTTGCGGAGCGAATGGCAGCACGCCGCGTTGGCGGGCAGTCGGACGCGCTATTGTTACGGGGACGACACCAAGCGAATCGGCGAGTTTGCCGTCTATCTGGAGAACTCACCGATCGATTCGTTGACCCTGCGCGTCGGGACTAAAAAGCCGAACGCTTGGGGCCTGCACGACGTCCACGGCAATGTTGCTGAATTGGTGATCGAAGACACGGCGATCACGGGGCTGCGTTTTGGGCACGTCGCCTGCGGCGGAAACGCTGACAGCGACGCGGAAGACTGCACGGCCGAATCGGTGGTTCGCACTACAGACGCCTGGTGGGACGAAGACCCAGATTTTCCACGCAGCTCGTGGTGGATGACGTCCGAGGAGAGCCGCATGACAGGATTTCGCATCGTCGCGCCGCTTGCGCCGATGGCGGATGCCCAGAAGCACGCGTACTGGGACGCCGACAGCGAACAGCTTGCCGAAGACGTGCAAATGCGTTTGGAAGACGGCCGCGGCAGCCTGGGGCGGGTTTCACCACCGAAAACGACGACGCGGCGGATCGATCACTAAAATGATTCGAAAATGGCGGTCGAATGTCGGGTAACCGTTGCCTCTTAGATGGCAGCGATCATTCCCAAGCCATTACGGATGCGTTTTGACGCCGGTTCAACGACCTGAATTGACGCGATGTCGTGCGACAAACAACCGAATCTCGAGCAGTATCGGCGGTACCTGAGAGTCCTCGCCGACATGCAGCTGAACCCGCGTTTCCGCTCCAAGGAAGACGTTTCCGACGTCGTCCAGACGACGCTGTTGCGGGCGTACCAGGATCTGGATGGGTTTCGGGGGTCCAGCGAAGTCGAACTGAGAGCGTGGTTGAAGACCATTTTGACGCACACGTTGATCAATCTGGTGAATAAATATCAAGCGCAAAAGCGTGACATTCGCCTTGAACGTTCGATCGATCAACAACTGCAAGAATCGGCGCTGCGGATCATCAACGAACCGTCTGCCGAGCAGACGTCACCGAGCCAACACCTGATTCGACAGGAACGTGCCGAACAACTCGCCGACGCGATGGGCTCCTTGTTGGAAGCAGAATGCAACGCGGTGATGCTCAAGCATGTTCACGGATGGAAAGTCTCCGACATTGCAGTGCACCTGGATCGGTCCCCCGAAGCCGTCGCCGGACTCCTTCGACGCGGATTGAAAAAACTTCGAAACAAGTTGAACGCGGTGGAACACCATGGCGGAAACGAGTGACAAACAAGATCGCGATGAGGCCTTTGATCGCGTCGTTCATGAATACTACCGGTTGATCGAGAACGGAGAATCGGTACCGCGGCACGTCTTCATCAATCGGCACAAGAAGTTCGAACAAGAGCTTCATTCATTCTTCGCGGACTTGGATCTGCTCGACCAAGCCGTCGAGAACTGCGAGTTGACGTCCGACGAGGCGATCAATGCCACGCAAGTCTCGCAGCTCAAGCAATCGGCCGTGCCTCCAAACGCATCGATTCGGTATATCGGCGAGTATCTCATTCTCGGTGAAGTGGCTCGCGGGGGCATGGGGATCGTCTTCAAAGCACGCCAAGAATCACTCCGTCGAACGGTCGCATTGAAGATGATTCTCAGCGGTCGACTTGCCAATGATGCGCAAGTGGAGCGATTTCGCCGTGAAGCACGTTCGGCCGCCGCGTTGAAGCATCCACATATCGTTGGCGTGCATGAGATCGGCAAACATGACGGCCACCACTACTTCACGATGGATTTCATCGAGGGCGAAAGTCTTGCTGAGACACTACGTGAAGACTCATTGTCGCCACGTCGTGCAGCGGAATTGGTCGCGACGTTGGCTGACGCGATTCATTTCGCTCACCAGCAGGGCGTGTTGCATCGCGATCTCAAACCCGCCAACGTGCTGCTGGATGTCAACGGAGAGCCTCACATCACCGACTTCGGACTCTCCAAGCCGCTGTTCGAAGCGGACGCTGATCTGGGCGAGATCACACATTCCGGACAGATCCTGGGAACGCCACGTTTCATGGCTCCCGAACAGGCCGCGGCCGAACACGGTCTGGTGGGTGTCCCGAGCGACGTCTATTCGCTCGGCGCGATTCTCTACACAAGTCTGGTCGGGCGAGCGCCCTTTGTTGCCGAGTCGACGGTCGAAACGATTCGCCAAGTCATTGAGAAAGAGCCCGTCCGACCCCGTCTGTTGAATCCGGGAGTGCCGCGAGATCTCGAGACTATCTGTTTGAAGTGTCTTGAGAAGGCACCTGAGTCCAGGTATCGCAGCGCAGCAGACCTACGCGACGATCTGCGACGGTTCCTGAATGGACACGCCATCGAAGCCAAACCTGTCGGTTGGTCGTCACGCGCCTGGAAGTGGTGCAAACGACGCCCCGAAGTTGCGTCGTTGCTCTCGCTGCTTGTCGTCGCTCTGCTGACCGGTTTCGTCTCGGTCGGGTTCTGGTGGCGGATGGCGGAATACCGTCGCGCCGAGGCGGAGCGGGCGACCGCTGAAGCCAAGCAAAACTTGTATGGGTCGTTGATCGGTGAAGCCGAAGCGACGCGTCGCGCTCGACAAAGCGGTTACCGACAACGTGTATTGGCATTGCTTCAACAAGCATCTCGATTGAGCGGCGTACAGAAGGACGAAGCTCAGATTCTACAAGAAGCGATTTTGTGCTTCGGGGATTTTGTCGGGAATCAGCCGACGACCGTCGAAGGTCCGGCGTTGGTTGATTCACCCGGTGCGGCAACGTTTTTGGATGAGGAGCGGATTGCCGTCGCAGTCGCCAATGGAGGCGTGGTGGTGCGCCACGTCGGCGACGGCAGCGAACAGTCTCGCGTGTACCGGATCGGGTTGGATATTCGTGCAATGGCCATGGCCAACGGCGGCACAACGATTCTGATGGTCGACAAGGATTCCCTGGAGCGGTGGGACCAACAGCAAGACGGCCGCTGGATACAACAATGGGAGTGCCCCGCGGCTTATAGCAGTCACTATATGGACATCGGCGTCGGGCAGGATCTGATCGCGTTGATCGATCGATTTCAGATCCGGTTGATCGGCATTTCTGATGGCAAGCCCGTTCGCAGCTTTCAGGTACCTCAGGACTATGAATTTCTGTTCCGGCAACACGGCTTTCTGACCACCGCGATCAGCCCGGATCAACGCTACGTTGCCGCTGCCGATACGCCCGAGTCCGTTTTCATTTGGAATGCCGCGACAGGCGAGCTGGTCAAACGAATTCGTTCACCGGGGGCTGGGGTGCCCAACGTGCAATTTTCCAGCGACGGACAGTTCCTGGTCGTCGGATCGGATCAAGGGTTTGCGACCTATCGCTGTGATGATTTTTCGCAGTGGTCCGTCATTCAAACGGATCCGATTTTCAGCTTGGCGGTCAGCGCCGATGCCACTCGGCTGATTACCGTAAACGAAGTGGGGGCGGTCCATCTCTGGAATCTATTGACACAGCGATTGGTCGCGACGTTGTCCCATCCCGGTTCCCCGCCACTCGGTTCGGCGGGGTTCAGCCCGGGTGGGACTCGCGTTTTCTCCTCAGGAGCGGAACGGTTACGGATCTGGAATTTGGCCGATACCCCCGAACGCATCGTCCTGCACGGACATCAACGACCGGTCAGCTGCGTCGCGTTTCACCCTTCAAAGGCGATGTTGGCGAGCGGCAGTCAAGACGGAACCGTTCGGTTCTGGGACACCCAAGCCGGCAGAGAGCTTTCGAAGTTGCCGGTCGGCGAGGCAGTGAAGGCGGTCAAGTTCTCTCCGGATGGTTCACTGATTGCAGCCGTCACCTCCCGATCGCTCCTGGTTTGGCAACTTTCCGGCAACGGAGTCTTGAACACGATTCTACAGCTCAACCGAAACGGTCTGGCGTTCAACGACATCGCCTTCAGCCCCGACGGAAAATGGTTCGCTTCGTGTGGTCCCGAAGGCGTTCCTGTCTGGGAGATTCAACGCGTGGGCGATGGCGCGATCGAATCGCGTGAGGTGCGGCGAGAATCGATCTTCGGCCAATCGATAGCCTTTGACGCCTCGTCCAGATATATCGCCGTCAATGCCAGGTTACTATTCGGATGGATCGACCTGTCCGATCCAGATTCGAAATCTCGCACGATTGGGAAGCGGATGTTTTCCAGCAATCTGGTCGCGTCACCGAATGATCAAACTCTGATCGCCGTTTCTGCCGACGGAACCTTGCTGGAGTGGAACTTGGAAAAGGGGCAAGCGAATCGCCAGATCGCGGAACTCGGTCGACTGAGTTCCCCTGTCATCGCGATCGCCCCGTCCGGCGACATTCTGGCGGTCCAGGCGAGCCACCGAAACGTGCGTTTGTTGGACTTGCGGACCCGTTCGACGATGTTCGATTTGGCAGATGAACACGCATCGATCAATGCGATCCGGTGGGAGCCTGGAGGTCGACGATTGGCGATCGGACTGACAGATGGAGGCGTTGCGATTTGGGATTTGACGCGCATCTCGCAACAATTGGTCTATGCCGGACTGTCGTCGGGGCTCGAGCGTTTTGCAAATCCTGGCGACACGGCCAAGGCTCCTCCATCGTCCGAAATGGCGCAGCAGGTCTGGCAGCCGACGAAAGTGGTTTCGATCGACGACGTCCAAGCAAAAAAGTACTTGGCGACGTGGGGAATCGAATCGCAACCAGAGCCCTCGAGCCAGGACGAGCCATTGATCGACGTTCCGCTGGATGAATCGATTCGTGAAGAAATCAACCAATGGCATGGAAGTGCGAGCGTAAACGGGGCATTTGTGCTCGGTATCCCAGCCGCCAAATTCGACCGGTTGGATCAGCAACTCGCCACCGCTGGATACCGTCTGTCGTCGATTTCACCGGTGTGGAGCGGCGGGCAGGTCGTCGTCTCGGCCGGTTGGCAAAGCGGAGAATTTGATGCGATTTGGGAACTGGATTTGAGTGAGGAATCACTCAACCAAAAGCAGCAAGAAAGGATTGCGTCGGGATACCGTTTGGCCGATGTCGGCGGTTACGTCGAAGATCGCCCCGGTTCAGAGGAACGTTACTTTGCACTTTGGCGAAATGAACTGCCCGGAACCGCAACACAGTGGTTGGTCCTTGGCGAATCGGAGGAACAGGCGCGCAAGACGTTTTATGGCAAGATGAATGACTACGAACCGATCTTGCGGCAATGCTACTACGATGCCAACAACCAGATACGGTATTGCGAGCTATGGGAACGGTTTGATGAACCGGCGCTCGAACCTTGGTTTGCCTACGCCAATTCATATGACGTGATCTTCGGCGAGATCAGACGGGCCGGCATGAACCGCTATCCATGTCGATCGTTCAAGGTGGCACGGTCGCATGATGAAAACGCAACCATCTACTCCGGTGTCTGGCGGAGCGACGAAAAGGGGGTCGCAACGCGGCTGATCTTCGGAGAATCTCCTCGCACCGTCCAAGTTGTCGGAACCGAAATGCTGCGCAGCGGATTTCGGCCGCGCTGTGTCTCGATGGCCCCTTCGGTCGATCGAGATCCCGTCGCCGCCGTCGTTTGGGAAAAAGCGACGGGGCTGAAAAATTAATCCGCTCGATTGAAGTAGGCTTGCTGTCTAATGAATTGCACCCCGTTGAATGAGGAGATTTCTGCAACCCTAGGAAGCACGCCATCCAACCCATTCCGGTCTCTGAACCATGAAACGTCTCTCTTTTCGAGAATCGGTGGCCCAAAACGTCTTGGTCAGCGGTTTACTTGTCGC
>NZ_JBFHKV010000122.1:0-12248 GCF_041595215.1 Stieleria sp.
CAGCCAGTGGCGCGAGTTACGTGTGCGTCCCCGCAACGCCTCCCGCCGTGACGACGCGATCGTCTCTGGCGAGGGCGCCTGCTGGCTCTGAAGCCGTTGCGTGGTGAAAAGGTACGGGGCTTGCGCGCCAGCGGCAAAGCTGGGATAATCGTTCACCGCGTCCTCGCGATTGCCATTCCTTCCCCCCCGTCCACTAGCGTTTCTTCGCCTATGTCCGGTCGTCCCAGTCCACACGCCGCCCCGCTTCCCGAGCCCTCGACCATTCCCGAAAACGGTTGGCATTGCGGTCACTTCTTTTATCGATTTCGTCGTGAAGCGATGGCGGCGCCGTTGACGCCGGAATGCGTGACGCAGTTTTGTGCGGCACTGTCGCCGCCGGACGATGTGGCTCCCGAGCGGATCGCCAGCTATTGGATCAGCGGACACGAGGCTGATTTTGGATTGATCGTCATGGACCCTGACCCGGCGAAGGTCGATGCGATTCACCAGTCGTTGATCGCACCTCCGTTGGGGCAATTCATCGAAGGGGTTTGGTCGTTTGTCTCGATCAGCGAAGTCAGCGAATATGTTCCGACGATCGAGCGATTTCGGGATCGATTGATCTCGGAAGGGGCTGACCCGGAATCCGACGAGCTGAAAGCCAAGGTGGCCGCCTATGAGCGACGTTTGCCGATGATGAACGAGCAGCGTTTGCGTCCGGAGTTTCCCGATTGGCCGGCGGCGTGTTTTTATCCGATGAACAAGAGTCGCGTGCCGGGAGCCAACTGGTTCACCGAACCGTTCAGCCATCGCAACAAGATGATGGCCGAGCATGCTCAGAGCGGGATCGCCTTTGCCGGCAAGGTGTCTCAGTTGATCACCGTCGGTGTCGGCTTGGATGACTGGGAGTGGATGGTCACGCTGTGGGCCCGCAACCCGGACTACCTGAAGGACATCGTTTATAAGATGCGTTTTGACATCGCCAGTGCCAAGTATGCGGAATTCGGGCCGTTCTACGTCGGCTATCGCGCCGGCGCCGACGAGATCCTGGACCACTGCAAGGTCCGCTAGCAGGCGGGTTTGTTCTCAATGCCGCTGACACCTCGTAAAGCGCAGGGAATCAATGCTTCATAGCGTTGAGCACAGGCCCCGCACCAAACGGCTGATCATCAACTGACATCAGCCGGTTCGCGCCAGCGCGAGCGGCGCCCCTCAATGTCGATTGAGCGGTTTTGGCTTGTTCGACATCGCTGTCGGCGGACGACCCGACTGCGCGGCTATGCCAAACGCTCGAACGCTTCGCGATACTTGGCCGCGGTCTGCCGGATGATGTCGTCGGGCAGCTTCGGCGGGTCGCTTTGTTTATCCCAGCCGCATTGTGACAGCCACTCGCGGACGAATTGTTTGTCGAACGAGGGTTGGGCGGCACCGGGGGCGTAAACGGATTCGTCCCAGAAACGCGACGAATCGGGCGTCAGGACTTCGTCGATCAAAACAACCTCGCCGTCGACCAAGCCGAATTCAAACTTGGTGTCGGCGATCAAAATCCCTCGCGAGCGGGCGTGGTCGGCTGCTGCTGAATAGATCTTCAGTGTTTCGGCTCGCAGACGCAGCGCGAGATCGCTGCCCAGGTCCGCGATCATCCGCCCGATGCTGACGTTTTCATCGTGGCCTTCTTCGGCCTTCGTCGCCGGGGTAAAGATCGGCTCGGGAAGTCGGTCGCATTGGCGTAGCCCGGCGGGAAGCTTGTTGCCACAGACCGCGCCGGTCTCCTGGTACTCCCGCCAGCCGCTGCCTTCCAGGTACCCCCGCGCGACGCATTCAAACGGCACGACCTCGGCCTTTTCGACCACCATGATGCGGCCTTCCAGCGGGCCGGTGTCAAACGAGGCGGACAAATCCGAGGGGACGGACGTCGATTTGAGGTGATGTCGGACGCCAAGGTGGTTGAACCAGAATGCGCTCATCTGCGTCAGCACGCGGCCCTTTTCGGGAATCCCACACGGCAAAATGAAGTCGAACGCACTGATGCGGTCGGTGCTGACGACGAGCAAATCGTCGCCCAAGTCGTACAGGTCGCGAACTTTCCCGCTCTTTCGAGGCAGCGGCAGATTTGTCTGCAGTAGCGCTCCGGCATCGTCGAATTCGTACAGCGATTCGGACTTCGATTCAGCGGGCTGCGTCACGGCGATTCTTCGGGGTTGGGAGTGGTCTGTCGTTCCCGCCTGGGGCGCCGGCTGCGGGAGCGGCCGATTGGACTGGCGTATTGTCGAGAATCTGGCGCCGCTGCCAACCAGTGGCGTTTCGTGACGGTCGGGTCGCCATGGTCGCGGACGACACGATCAGTCGGTAAACTGGCGTCCGATTCCGGATTCTGCCAGTCTGGATTTTGACCTTTGCCTCTTCCATCCCGCAACCGGATTGTTTGGCCCGCACCATGGGGCAATTTCATTTCGCTGTCCCATCCGATTCGACCCAGTTGTTGAAACAAACGCTGTGGAAAGATGCGTACATCTGTGGCATCGAAGGTGTGCCGTGGGAATGCAAGAACAGCGTCCAGGGAGGCGTTCTTTCGATTTCGCGACCGGTCGACACCTCGGGGAAGTTGTATTTGACCTGTCCGACGAAGGGGCTCGGTTATCGAACGCTTTCCACTTGCTCGCTGATGCCTCAGGAACAACCGCATCTGCTGTACCTGGAACTGGCGCGTGGCAGTTGTTATCGGGCACGGGAACAGTCCAGCAATTGGGAACGGGCGGGGCTATCGCTGGGAGATCGATTTCCGGAGCTGGTCGCGCGGGGGACGTCGCAGTTTCTCGATGCGGCCGAAGCGCGGTCGGATCTGCAGGAATGTTCTCGGCATGCCTTGCAAGCCATCGCCACACTCGAGCAGGCCATCGCGGATCTCGGTGAATCGTTCGCGCTCCAATCGATCGCTTATCGCAAGCAGCGCGAACCACAACTCGGCACGCTGCTGGCCGGCAGTGTGATCCCGCCGTCTCCGACCCGTTCCGCGTTGAGTTCGCGTTTCCAGAAAGCATTCAATTGCGCGGCGGTCCGATTGAACTGGGGGACGATCGAATCCGAAGCGGGGCGTTTCGAGTTTGAAGCCAGCGATCGAACGATTCAGTGGTGCGTCGAGCGTGGGATTCGCGTCTTGGCAGGGCCGCTGATTGACTTTCGCAAAGAGCTGATGCCGCCGTGGATGTATCTGATCGAAGACAACTTTGATTCGTTTGTGCAATCGATCACGCATTACACGCAGCGGGTGGTTGAACGTTATCGCGGTTCGGTGCAGCTTTGGAATTGTGCCGCGGGGTTGAATACGCCTGGGCCGATCGCGTTGGACGATGAGCAGGTCATGCGGCTCGCCGTCGCCGTGCTGCAAACCGTCCGCCGCATCGATCCCAATACGCCGGCGATCATTTCGTTTGATCAGCCCTTCGGCGAATACTTGGCAAAGCACCGTGATGGGATTTCCGCCTTGCACTTTGCCGATGCACTCGCACGCAGCGGGTTGGGAATGGCGGGCGTCGGGCTGGACGTACGATTAAATTATTCCAGCGATGCGACGTTGCCACGGTCGGCGCTCGACTTCGGCCAGATGATTGACCGCTGGGCGACGTTGGGGATGCCGATGTTGGTCCAATTGACGATCCCCGGCGGTTCCGGCGAAGACGAGAAAGCGATGTGCAAACAGTCGACGTTGATCAGCGGAACGAATCCATTGGAATTGTCGACCAACCAGCTTCGCATCGCCGGTCCGATCGTCCGCACGTTGCTCGCCAAGCACGTGGTGCATGGGATCGTTTGGGACGGTTGGGCGGACAACGAACGGCACGTGCAAAGTCACTCCGGCGTGATCGATTCGCTCGGTGTGCCGCGACCAATGTTGGACTATTTTGAACGGCTTCGACAGGAACTTTTAACGTGAGGCACCCACAATGAATCTGCATTCTGTTCTCTACGCGTTGGTGGTCGGTTTCGCAGCGCTAGCCATCGGGCAACCGCTCGTGTCGGCTCAAGATGACACGACTCAGGGCGACACGTCCGAGACCATCAAGCCGACCGGCAAGGTCGAATTGGTTCAAGACGGATTCGCGTTTACCGAAGGTCCTGCCTGGGAGCCGAAATCCAAAACGCTGTTGTTCACCGACATTCCCAACTCCGCCATCCACCGGCTCCACCCCGACGGATCGATCAGCCTGTTCACCGGTGACTCCAAGCACACCAACGGCATCTTGATCCCCAGCGACGGACGCATCTTGGCCTGTCAAATGGATGGCCAAGTCGTTCGCTATGACGAACACGCCAACGCGACGGTGTTGGCGTCGCAGTACGATGGCAAACGATTCAACGCGCCCAACGATTTGACCGTTGACGGCGAGGGCGGGATCTATTTCACCGACCCGCTGTTCCGCGCCCCCACGCCGCTGCCGCAAACCGTTCAGGCGGTCTACTACATCGCCTCCGACGGCACCGTCTCTCGCGTCACCGAGGGTTTGGCCGCGCCCAACGGTATCGGCATGTCGCCCGACCGGAAACGTCTTTATGTCTGTCCCAGCCAACAGGCCGAGATGCTGGTTTACGAGGTCACCGGACCCGGAAAGTTGTCTCCGCCGAAAACGTTCTGCACCGTGGAGCAACCCGAAGGGAAATCGGGAACCGGCGCCGACGGGATCGCGTTGGATGTTCAAGGCAATGTTTACATCACCACCCACATCGGTGTGCAGATCTTTTCTCCCGCCGGAGAACAGATCGGCGTCGTCTCGTTTCCCCAGCAGCCGGCCAACGTCTGCTTCGGTGGCGACGATTGGAAAACCATGTTTGTCACCGCCCGCACCGGTCTGTACCGCGTCACCATGCCGATTCCCGGATTGCACTGAAACCATGCTTACCAGTTCGTTTGATCCCAGCCATTTGTCCGAAAGTGTTTTCGCCGTGCCGCCGCTGGCGCGTGACGGTGATGGCGAAGTCTGTTCCGTCGAGAACGCCAAACTGATTCGGTTTCTCGAAGACGGCGGAATCCGCTCGTTGTTGTACGGTGGAAACGCCGTCTTCTATCACATGCGGCTCAGCGAGTACGCCAAGACCCTGACGATGCTCAGTGAAACCGCCGGCGACCAGACCTCCGTCGTGCCCTCGATCGGCCCGGCCTACGGATTGGCCGTCGATCAAGTCGATATCTTGCGCGAGTATGACTTTGCCACCGCGATGTTGCTGCCGGCGCGTGATGTCGTGGACCAGCAAGGCATCGCGACCGGCATTCGTCTGCTGGCCGAACGCTACGGCAAACCCCTGGTGCTGTACCTGAAATTTGACCGTTGGCTGGATGCCCAATGGGTCGAGGCGTTGCACCGCGACGGCGTCATCTCGTGGATCAAGTACGCCGTCGTTCGGGATGATCCCAGCCACGACGATTATCTCAATGAAATCCGCGACGTCTTTCCGGCCTCGCGGATGGTCAGCGGAATCGGCGAGCAACCCGCCATCGTGCACCTGCGTGACTTCGGCATCACCGGTTTCACCAGCGGATGCGTCTGCGTCGCGCCGGCACGCAGCATGGAAATGCTCCGCGCGATCCAAGCCGGTGATTTTGAAACCGCCGAGTCGATTCGACAGTGGTTCTTGCCGCTGGAAGATTTACGAAACACGTACAGCCCGATCCGCGTGTTGCATCATGCTGTCGCCGAAGCCGGCATCGCGGCGACCGGTCCGCTGCTGCCGATGCTCAGCGACCTGGATGATTCCTTGGTCACCAAAATCCGCGACGCGGTGGCCGGTATGACCGTGGGGTAAGCTTCCAGCTTGCCTCGATGGGGGACAAGCGGAAGGTCGACAGGAAAATGGGTGACAGGAAAATGTCTTGGTTCCAACCTTGGCACTTCCGTGGGGCAACGCAAGGCAGGTTTGCGTCACTGGCCTTCCGCTTCGGCCAGATACTGATCTTTGATCTCGACGTAGTGGGCCGGCGAGTAGAGGAAAAAGCGGACCTCTTTTTCGCTGACGGGGCGGAGCTGTTTGCAAGGGTTGCCCACGTACACGAAACCGCTTTCGAGCGTCTTGCCGGGTGGCACGACACAGCCGGCCCCGACGATGACTTCGTCGGGGATCACGGCGCCATCGTTGACCACGGCGCCGTTGCCGATCAGAACGCGGTTGGCGACGGTGCAGCCGTGCAGGATCGCGCGGTGGCCGATCACCACGTCGTCGCCGATCGTCAACGGCCATCCGCCGGGATTGAAATCACCGTCATGGGTGGTGTGCAGGACGGCGGTGTCCTGCACATTCGTGCGGTCGCCGATCTTGATCGGCTCCATGTCGCCGCGGATCACCGCCCCCGGCCAGACAGAGGCATCATCACCCAACTCCACGTCGCCGATTACCGTGGCCGCCGGATCGATATAAACGCGTTTGCCCAGACGCGGAGTGATCCCACCGAAAGAGCGAATGGAGAGCGACATAAAGGGTTTCGTTTTGCGGGAAGAAGAACAGAAGAAAACGGCACGAGTCTACCGGATTTTCGATCGGGCGAGGGCTGGGGAGAACGTCGACAGGAAAATGGGTGACAAGAAAAGGGTGGGGATCCGACCCCGGCTTGGTCTGCGGTGCTCTGCTTGTTTTCTTGTCACCCATTTTCTTGTCTGGTTTCCGACGTTGTTAATTTGCTGCCCGTCGTTTTTCCATCCTATCCATGAGGTCTTCGGCAGGAATCAAAAAAAAGGCACCCCGAAACATGTCCGGGGTGCCTGGTCGAAGCGATGATCCATCACGCGTCATTGTCGTGATTACTCGACAGCGGACTCGACTTCGGTGTTGCTTTCGACTTCGGTGTCGCCGGTGACCTCAGCGTCCGCATTGATTTCAGCGTCGGCATTGAGTTCGGCGTCCGTGTTAGCGTTCTGGTTGCGATTGTTACGGCGGTTCGAACGTGCATCCGCGGCGTCGTTCGATCCGTCGACACGACTTTGGACATCGAGCGTGGTTTCGTCGCGACTCGATTGATCGGCACGATCGTTGTCGCGTTGTCCTCGTCGGTTTGCGTCGCGTCGGTCGACCTGAACGCTGGCTGCCGATTCAGTGCTGGCATCCTGTTCAGTCGCCTGGTTGAGGTTCAGGTCGCTACGCAGCGAAGCGATTGCACGCCGCAGTTCTGACATTTCGCGTTCAAGACGATCGACTCGATTGGCGAACTGCGTTTGGTCGCGGTCCATTTGTTGACGGTTGTTGTTTGAACGACGATCGCCAGATTGACTGTGGCTTTGTTCATTCAAGGTGGCGGTCAATTCTTGCTCTTGGCCATTGCGTTTCACCGTCAGTGCCACTTGAGCATTGTCGTCGGCCGAAGCGATTCGCTCGCTCAACCAACCGGCGGACTCGATCTTTTGTCCGTCTGCGGTGATGATCACGTCACCTTCGCGAATTCCGGCCTGAGCTGCAGCGCTACCGCGTGCGACGCGGATCACTCGAACTCCTTGGTCGGTTTCCTCGATCGCGACGCCTAGTCGCCCGCCTTGGTTGGCTTGAGCGGAATACTGCGTGTTGCGATCCGCTTGGTATTGTGATCGGTCATAGGCTTGCGCATTCACCTGCCCGGAGGACTGCATCCGCTGGTCTTGGTACGACCGAGAATATGATTGGTTGTAGCCGTCGTTCCATTGTGAACGATTGGGTTGCTGCGAATATTGAGGCTGATTCGCTGGGAAGTAGACCGCTCGGCCTTGGCCATCGAGATGAAACAGACGGCCTTGTTCGTCGCGGTAGACGGTTGCGGAACGGCCTTGAACGTAGCCCTGTCCTTGGTTGTATCCCTGGTTGTACGGCTGTCCGTAACCGTTGTTGTATTGCGGGCCATAGTTTGGTTGGCGATCGGAGTAGGTCGATTGCAGACCTTGGTTGATTCCATCGCGAACAACTTGGTCAAAACTGTTCCCTTGGATCGCACTGCGGGTGGCACCCCGAATTCCGCTTCGGATCGCGTCTTCTGATTGGAAATCGCGCGAATCGATGCGGTTCCCCGGGCTCAACCGATCTTCGATCGCATCGGAGATTGCGTTTTGTGCCGATGCCATCGGGATCGTCAAGGCAAGCGCGGCGCCTGCTGTCATCAATCGAAATGAAGTCTTCATGTGAATTTTTTCCTGCATGGAGAGGGAGGATGTGTCTCACGCCAATGCGTTGGCCGAACAGATACCACCGTGGTAGTTCAGCGATCCGTTCCTGCCGCCAAACGTCATGACGGTCGGGGTTGCGGAACGGTGCGAGACGGAGTTCCCGGAGGACGCAAATGCAGTGCCGAACGGCGCGTCCCTGCGTGACAAAAGAATGACACGAATCTGATTCAGGCTTGGTACCTGCCCGCTTTTCCGCACCATGAGCAGTTTGATTTTGCGGGAAGACGAACAGAAGAAAACGGCACGGGGCTACCGGATTTCTGATCGGGCGCGGGCCGGGATGATGGCAGACAGGAAAATGGGTGACAAGAAAATGGTGTGGATCTGATCCCGGCTTCGTCAGTTCTGTTTTCCTAACGGTCGTGTCATCGATTTTCTGCCATCGCGGGGATGAACAAGCGTGATGACTCCCCGTCCCTGATTGGACGTGTCAGGCGGCGGCGCGACCGTTTTGGCGAAGGCGTAGTTCTTCGTTTTGCAGCAGGTTGCGGTGGGATTCCCCGTTCAGGGCGGCTTCCACGCGGCGGTTGACGCTTTTTCGCATCGCGCGGTGGTAGCCGACCGAGGCGGCGAACAGCGTGATCAGATCGACGAAGGACGATTGGGCGGCCAGCGGGTGCGGATCCAACACCAAATGACTGTCACTGCCGAAGGAGAACAGTTTGCCGTCGATCTCCCCGATGCCCTGTCCCTCGGCTTCGATCTCAAAATCTGCGCCGATCGATAGCCAATAGCGCCGCAGCAACAGATTCCACATCCGTTGGCCGTCGTGATAGCAAAAGCTGAACAGCGACGGGATGCGAAAGGTGCGGTGGTTTTGTTGCACGTAGGTGACCAGATCACTGCGCGAGAGCATCGCGGCCATCGTCAGCAGGGGCTTGCCGGTGCCGATCGAATTGTGGACTTCCGTCGCCGTGACCTCTTCGATCGTGCCGACCCAGCGGACGCGATCTCCGGTGGTGCGAAACAGCTTCAAGACCAGGCGACGAGTTTGGATGTCGTCGCATTGCATCTGCATGATTTCATCGTCAGCGAGTTGGTCTTCTAGCTTTTGCTTCTGCTTCGCATTCAATCGCCCCGAACGTTTGATCGAACGTTTCAGCTCGTTGCGCCGCTTGTCCTTCATCGCGTCCAAGCAACTGTGCATTTCCTCGTCGTCCGGTTTCCAGACGTCGGTTCGCACGCCGACCAGATGCGTTTTTTCCCAGTCACCGGTTTCCTGGTCCAACGTGTTGACCGTGCCGACGCAATCCATGTGCGTGGTGAAGTGATTGGTGTCGGCTGTTTTCAGCTTTTGAAGGAACTCGACGTTGCTGGGGTGGACTCCCGGCAGCGCCCACATGTCCACAAAACGCTGACATCCCACGGGTTCCTTGGCCGCCATCATTCATTACCTTCACTTACGAGAAAAAGGTGTCCGACACCTTTTTGGTTCAATAGGTGCTTGGGGTGTTTGCGTGGTGCGGCCGTCTGTTCCGTTGGAGGCGTCGGATCAGTAGATGTACGACAGACCGAAGTGGATGCCTTGGACATAGAACGTCCCGTGGCGAAAGTTCGAGGTGGGGCGTTGTGCACCGACGGCGGTATCGGCCAGGTTGACGGCCAATTCAGGGTCGATCACGCCGCTCAGCTCCAAGGCGTCGGTCATGGCGATGATGTGATAACCGAACGTGACGTCAAAGCAGGGGTACTTTTGCCAGCCGAGGGTAAAGTCCAATTCGGGAACCCAGCCGAAGGTGTTGTCACTGTGCGTCCCCGAGTTCGTCGAGCGGACTAAGATTCCGTTGGGGTTGGTCGCATTGTTGCCGTCGATGCTGGTGAACGTGCTACCGGCCAACACGGCGCGTCGGCGAACGGATCCGAATCCGATTTTCGCCAGCGAACTGAACGACCAACAGCCTTCGCGGTAGTGGGTCGCGACGCCGAGCTGACCGCCGTGGAAGTCGTTTTCGACATCAAACGAATCCGACGTCGCCAAGACCGATCCGATCGGCCGGGCACCGTCGCTCAACGCGGTCGCGCGATCTGAAATCGAAAGGGATTGATCCATTCCCATGTATTGGTAGCCGTACAACAGGTCGACCGTCGCACCCTGGCGCTTGTACCACAGCTGGCGAATCGAGACGTCGGCTCCGAACGTGTTGCTGTCGGCGCGGATGCTCAGTTCGCCGCTGGCTTCACCCGGCGTCGCGATGATCCGCGTGTCGTCGATCGGGTCCACGCCATCGGTGACGTTGAAGAACGGGCGGACGAGTGTCGCGTGCGTGTTTTGATTGGCATTGAATCCGTAGGTTTGTTCCCCGGCGAACCAGCCTCGTGCGACGATGTTGCGGTCCATGTAATTGTCCAGCCAAGCACCGACGGTCAGCCGCCCACCCGCGGTCATGTCTTTGAAAACGGTTTCGCGACCGGCAAAGATTTGCGTGTCGGTATCGTCCAGAGAGCCATCGGATGCCAGCGCGGGCAAGCGATCGCCCGAGCGGAACATCAACAGCAACTCGACGGATCCGAACCAGTCATCCGCTGACAGCCCGAAGCGACCGAGTGGACCGCATCCGATCGAATCGCATCCGCCGCTACCACAGGAGATTCCGTCGCAGAACTGGGAATCACAAATGGGTGCCGCATCGCATCCGCCGTCAAACACCTGTCCGGCGAAACCGTAGGGCGTCGCATCGACGCTGTGGTGCATCGCCGGCGGCAGCGGAACATGGGCACCGCCGCTACGGCAGGATTCACACGAGCAGGTCTCCACCGCGTGCTGCTGCGGAGCGACGTGCTGCTGTCGGTGGTTGGATGTTTCATAGCTGACCGTCTGCACCGTCGATCGGGCCGTTCCGGTCTCTGACAGGACCACCGGGTCTGGCAAGGACGCTTCGCTGACGACCGGTTCGGCGCGGCGTCGCGGCTGGGGCAGTGTGTCCAACGGCGCGTCGACCAGCCCGCTGCTTTGTTGGCTGGTTTGTTGGCTGGCCTCGGCTGGCGTGACCGTCACGGATTCAAGGTGGTCGGTTTCAAGCACCGGCGGCTGATAGGTACTTCGATCGGGTTGCTTGCGACGGAGGGTGCGATCGCCGCCGATGGCGCCCGAGCCGCAGCTGAAGAAAGCGACAGAGAGGAAGCAGGTCAAAAACGCGAAACGTCGAAGTGCGTCTTGAATCATGAGGATTCCAGATGTTGCATCAGGTCAATTGATTGTCGCCGTTGAGTGGCGCCGTGCCCGCGCGGAAATTTGCCGACACCGCGCCCGGTACAGACTTTTTCGACATTGACGGTTCGTCTGATTAAGGAATCTTGGCAAACTTTGCCGATTGGCGAGGTTGGTCCACAGTTTGCCGGCCGGAAGGGATTCGAGAGCGTGCTCGCCCGTTTCCGCATGCCGTCCGAAGCGAAGCTGAACCGGGCCCCTCCCCTGCATCTCGCGAATCCGCCGCCATCTTCCTGCGACCAGAAGCCGCCGATTTCAGAAATCGCTTACGCTGCGCGTCGTGTTTCCGTCTCGGGGACCCGGCGCGGGATCGGGAGCGTCGTTTCTTGGTCCGTTTGCACGGTTGCGGGCTTGGGTTTTTCTCGGTGGCTAAACCCGAGCCATTGCCCGAAACGTGTCCGGCGGACGAACGATTCGTACATCAACAGAGAGAGACTCGTCGCGGTGAAGAAGGAAACGCTCATTTTCACCAACGGTGATGCGGCGGGCCAAAGCCATTTGATGTCACAGTGGATCAATCCGAGCAGCGGGTGGTGGACCAAGTAGATCCAAAAGGAAGCCGACGCGACGTACAGAATTGGACGGGGAACATGGGTGATGTAACGCGTGCTCGCTCCGATCGACCCCAGCGTGATTGTGCCTGCCGCGGCGACGGTGAGCAAAGCCATCAGCAACGTGGCGGCGTGATTGGGCGTCGGCCCGCCGAGCGAATGCTCCAGCGCCCAGGTTCCTAGCAGGACGGACGTGCTGAGCAGGACGGCGCCAAGGGCCAACAGCCGGGGGGATGATCGGGCGACCCATTGCAGTTGCCCGTCGTGGATCGCGAGGCCGTAGCCGGCTGCGAAAAAGACACCGCTATAGATCCACTTACTTGGAACCGGCAGAAA
>NZ_JBFHKV010000123.1:0-12243 GCF_041595215.1 Stieleria sp.
GAGTCCTTGCCAATCTGCCGACCGCAGAGGACTCGTCGCCTCGTCCACTACCCGAAGATTTAGCTGAGACGGAATACTAGCTCCTGACACTTAACCCATTAAGCTTAGTGGTATAGGCTTTTCTGTCAAGGAAAAAATGGTTCGAGGCAATGGAGGCAGAATGATACGGGGCAGAATGATGGGAAGCAGGTAGCGGGGCAGAACCATGGCAGCCAAACGATGAAGTCAGAACCATCAGGCAAACACGCCCCACCTGCCATTCATCATCATTCTGCCATCATCTCCCCACCGTATTGCCCTTCCTCTCGACCTGCCAACGCGCCGGCTTTGACAACGCCTTGGCGTCACCGGATCGCTACAGACGTCACGGATCCCCTGATTGACAGCCCTTGGCTAACCGTGAGGGCAAACCCGCAGGTTTCACTCCACTGAGGGTTTGCCCCCAGCCGTTATCAACAGAAATCGGTATCCGGTGACCGCGCATGTCTCACACAAACGCCCACCGTGAATGGCGATCTCCCCCCGAACCACTCGGCAGCCGGCGCCTCCCCAACATTCGTCGGCTGCACGGAGCCGTTGAACGATGACGCGCATGAATCTCTCCCAAAAGCCGCTTCGACGGCGTCTGTCCGAACAGCTTGAAGAACGCCTGCTATTCGATGCCGACGTCGCAGATTTCGTTGCACTCGATGCGACACCGGACGACACCGAGATCGTCAATCCAGATCGTCCAGACGAACGAGCGCCGGAAATCCAGACGATTTCGAATCCCACCGCCCGCGCCCAGCCGGCCAACTCCGATGACACCACGGGAAATCGCGGTGACAGCGGCGACTGGGAACTGCAGATCGATCGGGGACAGCTCGACACAAAGTCACGCTGGGGTGACACGACGCAAACGCAATGGCTTGGCAAACTGGCCCCCGCGACGGCTCCGACACCAAACGTCTCGCTTCAACTGCCGTCAGAAGCGTTTCTCAACGAAGGGTTTCAATTCGCCGTCAGCTTCGACAACACGTCCACGACACCCTCGGATGCCGGATTCGCGCCCTACTTTGATCTGCATGTACCGCAAGGAATTCGCATCAACCACGCCACGATCTTCGGCGGGACACTGACCCCGATCGTGGCAGGCAGCTTCGATGTCGATGGAGATCTTATCGACGATAGCGGCAATCCCATCCTGCATCCGGTGACGGGACAAACGGTATCCGGCACTGCCGGCGACACCTTGCTGGTGTACCAATTGCCGTTTGGAAGCTTTGTCCCCGAACAGCCCAATGCCACCGTTCTTTTGAACGCAACGCTTCGTAAGGCAGACGGAGCGTCCGTCGGCACGCCGCTGGATCTGTCTGCGGTCGGTTTCTTTGCACTGGGAAACGATCCACTCGACAACCGATTGACCGATCCACCGATTCTGGGCACGGCGGTGACAGGGTCTGTCACGCCGACGGTGTTGCAATTGGTGAAAACCAGCGACGCCGCCGAGGCGGAGCGGAGCACGGGCCCAAACTTCCCCATCACCTACACGCTGACGTTAAAACTGGCCGAGGGCGAAACGGTCGAACAGGTTCTGGTGGAAGACATACTGCCTCACTCACACGTCTATGTCCCCGGATCGCTTCAGGTCAACGCGGCGGGCGGTTATTCGACGACGGAGCCCATCGCTGGATCCCCGCAAAACCCGCCCGGAAACCGGCTCACAGTCGAACTGGGCAACCTGACCGGATCCGGCGAGCTCGACGCGGTGGTCAGCTATCAAGCCTGGATCCACCGCACCGATGCCGACGGCAATCCGGTCCTGGATGCTGCAAGCGGCGACGACAAGATTGCGATCAATGACGCACGGGTCACCGGGGTCTATCAATCAGCTCCGATTACCGACAACGACACAACCACCGATACCGCCGTTTCGCAGCAATCGTTGTCGATTCAACAATCCGTCTCGATCGTCAACGACACCGGAGCACGCGGTGCGACTCCCGGCGACACGCTGGAATACGTCATGCACCTTCAAGTCTCGGACTATTTCGAGTTCGCCGACCTAGTCGTTCAAGACACTTTGAGCGACGGGCAATTGTGGGACGATTCCTTCCAGCCGCACTTTGTGATACGCGAGCAAGGCCTCGTTACCAGTGGGACGTTCTCTCCAACACAACACTCCGTCACCAAGCACACCTCCGGTACCGGGGTGACCGAAGTTCGCTTCGACCTCGCGTCGGTGATCAGCGATGGCATCCTGACGGGCGACCTCTTTGACGATGCGGTTTCAGACGGCGGCACGACGGTGGAAATCCGTTTCCGAACCGTCATTGAAGAAGACTTCACGACGTATTTCCTGTCGGGGGACCGATCGGTCGATGCCGGTGATCCGTTGGCCAGTTCGGTCACGGTGACCGGTCGCGTGCGCGACGGAGTCAACGACACACAGTTCGAATCCGATTCCAGCGGGACCAGCGTCCCGATCGTCGGCCCGACGATCAGCAAATCCGTCTACGCCATCGATGGAGACACGGACAAGCGAAACGACCCGATCATGGCCGGGCAATCGATCACGTACCGACTCGCGTTTTCGATGCCTACCGCCGACTTCGAAAATTTGATCCTGACCGATTTCCTGCCGCTGCCCATCTACAAGGCCACCGAAGTCACCGCGTTCGCAGGCGGTGGACCTTCCGCCACACCGCCGCCTGCGGGCACGTTCAGCTACGGTCCGTCGCACACGTTGAACCAGGTCGCAGCGAGCACCGACCCTCCGACGCTGGCGGTCGATGGTGACTCCAACAGCGTCCATTTCAACTTTGGAAATTTTGATGTCGTCAACAGTGACGCGGAAACCATCGAAATCCTGTTCACCGTCACCGCGCAGGACATGCGGTTTGACGATGGGTTGCTACTGACCAACCAAGCGATCGCGACGTATCAATTGACCACAACGGAAGTCCGTTCGTCGAACACGATCACCCAAAACCTCGCCGCGGCGCCCGAGTTGACGATCACCAAGGGAATCGTATCGACCGATGGCACCAGCCCCAGTTTTACATCGACGCCGGCCCCAACGGCGTTCGCGTCGCCCGGCGACACGGCAATCCCTTTTACCGGCCGGATCACCGGTGCTGATCTGGCCGTCCATCCGATCGATGCCAATCTTCGCGACGTCGATGCGGGGGATCGCGTGAAAGTCGCGATTGCGATCGAAAACTCGGGCGGCGCCGACGGCTTCAACTTGACCATTGTCGACGCTCTGCTGCCCCAATACGCAATCGCCGCGTCGGGACTGAATTTGCAAGTCCATCGTGGTGATGGCACGGCACTGCACTTCACCGGCGATCTGTTTACCACCGGCATCGAGATCACGGACCCATCGGCCGCGGAGGGGGC
Source organism: Stieleria sp. (assembly GCF_041595215.1). Lineage (NCBI taxonomy): Bacteria > Pseudomonadati > Planctomycetota > Planctomycetia > Pirellulales > Pirellulaceae > Stieleria > Stieleria sp. Next base: position 3,382 of record NZ_JBFHKV010000123.1, read on the forward strand.
GATCCAAAAACAAGCCGACGGGGGCAGCAGCGGATCCAACGTGATCATCATCACCTACGATCTTCAGCTCAGTGAGGACGTGGAGATCAACCAGACTTACCAAACCTCTGCCGAGATCATCGCCTACGGTGCGATCGACGGTGGAGCGAATCACGCGGACAGCCTGCCGGCGGGGTCGCTCGCCGACGATGCAACAATCACGGTCCAAAACGTCGCGACGCACCTTTCGATCCTGGCAACCAGCGAGGCGCACACCCGGTTTACCAGCGGCAGCGAGCGTGTCGCAATCGGCGAAGTCATACGCTATCAGCTGGTTGTCGAAATCCCCGAAGGCACATTACCGGATCTGGTGATCCGCGACCGTCTGCGGAGCGGAATGCGGTACCTCGATGATGGCACGGCCACGTTGGCCTTCCTTTCCGACGCCGGCATTTCCTCGACAAACGGATCGGCCACGTTGCCGGTCGGCCTCGGCGGCACCGCAAACTCATTCGGCGGCACCGTGATCTCACCGACGTTCGCATTGCCGGATGTCAATGTCGGTTCAACAAGCAGTCTGAACACTGACATCGATTCCTACAACAACGGCACCGATCCCCAGTTCAAGCTTGGCACGCTTGTCAATCGAGACAACGACGCGAACGCCGAATACATCGTGATCGAGTTCAATGCTCTGGTGCTCAATCACGCCTCGGCACAAAAGAACACGCTGCTGCGCAATGATTTTCAACTTTCGATCAACCCAACCGATCAGCCCGGGCGGCAAACCCTGCGAACCAGCAATCAAGCCAACACGCGCGTCGTCGAACCGACGATGGACGACTTGGCGATCCGTGTTTCTCGAGCCAACGCGGACGCCGGCGACAAGGTGACGTTCACCATCACGTTTGGCAACGAGAACAACGCAAGCACCTCGGACGCCTTTGAAGCTCGGCTGACCAGCCTGTTGCCCGACCAATACACCCTGCACACCGGCACGATCCGAGTCCAAAACAGCGGTGGATTCGGAACCATCACCGACCACTCGACCGGCAATCAGGTCAACATCGCGTTGGCCCAGATCCCCAGCGGCGGTCGCGTGACAGTGACCTTCGACGCGACGCTCGAACCGTCCGTACAACCGGGTGAAGCTCTCATCACACCCGCGCATCTGACCTACACCAGCTTGCCGGCATCGGGGACCGTCGGAAACCCGACCGGCAGCGATGTGCCCGGTGGCTCGGGCAGCGGAACGGGCGAACGAACCGGTGCCGGCGGCGTGAATCACCATTTCGACAACGCGTCAGCGCTATTGACCGTGTTTCCACCGACCGTCACCAAATCGCTCGTCTCGACCAGTATCGTCGACGCCAACAACGGGCCGGCGGAAACCGTGATCGGCGAGCGTGCAACTTATGAGTTGGTGGTGACCATTCCCGAAACCACCATGCACCGCGCGGTCGTGATCGACACGCTGGAACCCGGGTTGGTGTTTGAAAGTCTGGATGCCGTGGCTGTTGATTCCGCAATCGTGTCAGATGCTTCCGGTCCGGTCACGCCGCAGATCAGTGGACAACAGGTTCGATTCGATTTTGGAAATCTGATCAACTCTCCCAACGATGCGGCACCGGAAACGATCACGATCCGTTACACCGTACGCACCGACAACACCGCCGGAAACCAAGGCGAACACGACGGCACAGTGCTCTCCAATGCGGCCAGGGTGACATGGGACCTCAATGGTGTGACCCGATCGACCGCCAGCGCCGTGGCCGACGTCACCGTGATCGAACCAGAGTTAGAACTTGTCTACGTGGCCTCGCCGAACCACGTCGACGCCGGTGATCGCGTGACGCTGGATTTGGTCGTTCGCCACTCCCCGTCCAGTGACACCGATGCGTTTGACGTCATTCTCTCGGAGGTCTTGCCCAGCGAGCTGCAACACGTCTCGCTGGTTTCGGCGATTCATTCCAGCGCCGGCGATCTGTCCTCACTGTTCGTCCTGTCATCGAGCACTCATACAGTCACGACCATCGCGGCGGAGGGATTTGATCTTCGCAAGGGCGAAACGTTGACACTTCGAGTGACCGGCGTAGTCAGCCAATCGGTCACCCCCGCACAAACGCTGACCGGCAATGCAGACGCCCGCTGGACCAGCATGGACGGGGCGACCGCAGTCGAACGCACCGGGGCTGGGGGCGTCAACGATTACCGAGCCACCCGCGCGACCGATCTGCACATCATTCGTCCGGTCACGACCAAGGAACTGGTGGGGACCAGTATCGCCAACGCCGGGAACTCGACGACGGAAGCCGTCATCGGAGAACTGGTCCAATACCGGATCCGCGTTCAGATTCCGGAGTCGACGATCGACGACGCGCGTATCATCGACACGTTGGATCCGGGACTGGAATTCGTCTCCGTCGACAGCCTTGCGGTGACCAGCGGCGGCGCCGCGACCAACGTCATCACCAGCGATGGTGTTCCGATCGGCCCGCTCGCAGCGCACCATCCCTCTGTCGTCGGACAGGAACTGACATTCGATTTTGGACAAATCATTAATCGCGACGATGACAATTCCAAGATCGAGTCGTTGGAAATTGTCTACACAGCCCGAGTCGTCAATGCGTCGGTCAATCAACAGTCCAAGACCCTCAGCAATGACGTGCAGTTTGTTTGGATTCGTGGTGGCGTGTCGGATGCGACGGCCGTTAGCAGTGCCACGGACGTGACGGTCATCGAGCCGAGCTTGCAAGTCATTCATTCGGTCAGCACATCGACCGGCGATGCCTTGGATGCGGTCACCTACACTTCGACGATCCGCCACACACCGGACAGCCAGGCCGACGCCTTCGACACGACCTACTCCGCATCGCTGCCGACGGACATGGACATCACGTCGTTCACTGTCACGCACAGTGTCCTGGGTGATCTGACCGCTGGATTTGAATTAATCGCCGGAAACCGATTGCAACTCAGAGCCGGGCAAACGATCGATATCGCGTTGACGGAATCGTTGACCATCGCGGTCATCGGCACGATCGGTGCCGATGTCATGCCGGGTGACCTTCATTCCAGCAACGCGGCCATCGCCTGGTCCAGTTTGAACGGAGTCGACCCCACGGAGCGGACCGGCGTGGACGGTTTTCCGACCAGTGGATCGGCCCCCTTGAACAACTACGCGGCGACCGACGGGACCACGTTCACCGTGAATCCCATTGGTCTTTCCAAGTCTCTGCTCGGCACCAGCATCAATGGTCTCGACAATGGATTCAATGATGCCGTGATCGGAGAATCGGTGACGTATCAGTTGATGGTCACACTGCCCGAGGGTGACGCCAAGGCACTCGTGATCTCGGACACGATGGATCTGGGGCTGGAATTTGTTTCACTCGATTCGGTCGTCCACTCCGCCGGCCTTGCTTGGACCACCGCGACGTTTTCGCCAACGATCTCCGGTGACGGCCGAACCAACGCCCAAACGTTGACGTTCGACTTGGGCGACGTCACCAATTTCGACACCGACAACGGCGTCACCGAATCAATCGTGCTGACCTACACGGCGCGCGTTTCCAATGATCCGTCCAACGCATCCCAACCGGTCTCGGGGGGAACGATCTTGGACGAATCGGCGACGCTGACCTACAACCATCGCGGGACGCTGCGAACAACGCCGGCGGTGTCGGCCGACGATGTCACCGTCCTCGAACCGCAACTCCGTGTTGCCGTCACCGTCAGCGATCGCACGCCTTCCTTGAATCAGGTGATCCGCTACACGACGACGATCAGCCACACCGCTGGCAGCAATGCAACCGCTCACGACCTCAGCTTTTTGGACACACTTCCCGCCGGGATGCAGTTGCTCGATGTGTCGGTCTCGGGCGCGGGCGTGGAATTTGACGGCTCCGATTCGGGGTCGGTGGCGTTACGACTGGACTCGCTTCCTGTCGGACAAACCGCCACGATCCGGTACGACGTCCGCGTCACCGACAATCTGGCCGCGATCACCAACACGGTCCAGAATGATGCGGTCGTCCATTGGACGTCGTTGCCGGACGGTGTTTTCAGCGGAGACAACAGCGAACGCGATGGCGATGGTGGCCACGCCGGGCAAGACGATTACGTGGCGCAGGCACGCGAAACATCCACGATCACCCATCCGTTGGTGGAGATCACCCAAGCAACCGTCGCAACCACGCCGGCCGCGTCGGGAACCACTGGCAATGTTGACATCACCTACGAGTTGACGATCACCAGCACCGGCAACGACCCACTGACACAGATCGCGATCGACGAAGATTTCTCGACCCTGTTCGGGAACGGATTCATCGACGTGGTGGTCCCGCCGGCCGTGATCCACACGACAGCAGACCGCCCCCTGACGTTAAACACCGCCTACGACGGGACCTCGATCAATCCCTCGATCGTCGACAACTCTGCCGGCGTCTTCAATCGCATGCTGCAAGGCGAATCCGTGACGATTCGATTCACGGTAGAAGTCGATCCAGACGCACCAGGCATCTCGGTCGACAATGGCTCCATGATCGCTCAAGCCCAGGCGAGCGGTGTAGGCGAGGTTTCTGGGTTAACCGCCGTCGACTTGAGTGATGACCCGGATCGTCCGACGAATGTTGAACTGGATCCGATTGCCGACAATGAGCCCGACGATCCGAACATCCACCGGATTCCAATGCTTAGCCTGACGAAACAAATCATCGGATCGCCCATCCCGTCGGCCAGCGGTGTGTCGGGCAACTACGACGTGACCTATCAAATCCGCATCGACAACAACGGCTCGACTCCCCTCGAGGAGCTGGTGTTGGTGGAGGACCTGCGAGACCATCTGGGCGGCGCCTTTGTCGGAATCGTCTCGGCACCGTCCGTGGTAGACGGTGATGCCAGCGACGTTCCGAAATTGAATGCCGAATACTCCGGGCAGGGAACCGGGACGTCGCTGATCGACGCCGCTGAATCGGGGCGATTGGATTCCGGCCAGTTCCTGGTGATCCGGCTGACGATCGAAGTTGATCCCGATGCTCCGGGTCGCAGGCTCGAGTCGGTTCGCGATGACGCCAATGGCGATTTCGAAACCCAAGCCCTCGTCGCGGCGAAGGATCCGGCGACGGGTCAAATGGTCTGGGACCGATCGGACGACCCCACCGATCCGACCAACGTCGATGGTGATCCGGCCAACCCCGATGACCATAGCGACGATGACAATGACCCCGACGATCCGGTGTCGTTGGAATTCGTGGAAATCGGCGTCGCCAAACGCGTCACGCACGTGCAGCGGGTTGGGATGTCATCGCTGGTGACGATCCAAATCATGGTCGAAAACACCGGCACGGTTTATTTGCAAAACATCGAACTGCTCGACGATGTCCAATCCCAATTTGGAGACAACTTTGACTCCGTTGTCACCGAGCCCACCATCATTGCAAGTTCCGCAACGGTCGATCCGAATCTCCAGCCCGGATACGCCGACGCCCCGTCACGAAACATGTTTGACGGCCGCAGCGGGCGGCTGGCGCCAGGCGAGCAGATCTTGGTGCAACTGGTGGTGCGCGTCAAACCGACATCCGGCCAAGCCAACGTGGACTTGGTCAATCAGGCGATGGCGGCGGGCATGCCCGTCGACGCGGCGGGCCGTCCCGTGTTAAATCAATCCAACCAAACGATTCGTCGTGTGACCGATTGGTCGGACTCTGGCAGCGATCCGGCCAGTCACAACCCCAACGCACCGGGTGACACCGGCGGCTTCAACGATCCGACGCCCACGTCGCTGACGTACTTTACCTTTGACGGTTTCAACAACTTCAGCAACCCGTTTGATGTTGCCCGACGGTACGAAAGTGAATCGTCGGTGTTCACCAATCGATTGCTCAGCCAAGTGGTGCCCGATCTGGCCACAGACCCGATTTTTTCGGGTGCCGCGCGTCCGGGGGCCAGGATCATCGCAACACTTTACGGCTCCGATGGAGATCGAATCCACAGTGCCTCTGTCACGGCTGACATGGGCGGCAACTGGATGATTCAATTCTGGGGCGTCCATCGCGGGGAAGAGGTCCGCGCGGAGTTTGAGGAAATTGGGTGCGCGGTGGAGATGTTTTCGGCCGCAGGTGAGGGCATTGGCAGCCGGCCGATGTCCCAAGGGGAAACCCATTATCAATCCCTGCATCCTTGGTCCGCCTACGACGACCGGTACAAATTCAATGCCGTCTACCGCGGGTCGGCTCAAGAGTCGCTTGCCAATGAGCATCGGCGCGCCAATCGACCGATCGGATTTGGGAGCGCGCAGTAAGGGGCGGGCGAGAGGAACCGCTGATTGTGGTCGCATTGCCGGTGTTCGTTTCTTCCTCATGCCGAGCGAATGGGCAAAACGATGGGGGCAAAACAATGAAAAGGGGATGGCAGAATGATGGAGAAAGGGAGGATCGATGTGTTTGCCTGATCATTCTGCCTTCCCATCATTCTGCCTTCCCATCATTCTGCCTTCCCATCATTCTGCCTTCCCATCGTTCTGCCCCCATCGTTCTGCCCCCATCGTTTTGCTACGCCATCATTCTGCCCCGTATCATTCTGCCACCCCGCCTTCCCCCTCCCGCCCCGGTGCGGCGGCAAGACTTAGCTTGTTGTCGACGCCTTCTGTTACCAGACCGAGTTGCAAGAGTGTTTCGAGCGCCCGGTCGACCCGGAAATCGATTTCGACTTCGATCGCCTCGCGGATCAATCGCTCGCACTTGCGTCTCAGTCTGCGCCGGCTGACCGGTTCGGGTTCGGTCGCCAACGCATAGTACGCCAGCGAGGCTTCGTTGGTCGACTGGCGGCCGGCTTGTTGAATGATTTGAAACGCGGCGCCGGCGTTGGTATCCAGCTTTTGGAAGTAGAGGTTCCGTGTCAGATCCAACAGATAACGGTTCTTGGTTTGGAAGTAGCTGAAAAAGCTTTTGACACAGTAGCCGATCCCGGCGAGGATCAAACCGATGACCAGGGCGGTGGAGTAGTACGCGGCCAACGCGAGTGTGACCAGGACGAACCGCGAGATCTTTTGCAGTGACAATAGCCATCCACCCAGGCTGGGCGCGATCACCTTGACGCGATCCAGTTTGCTGAGCCGAACTTGCGTGCCCGGCAACAACATGTCCACGTCCTGTTTGGGAATGTTTTTAAAGATCCGCAAGTGGAACTGTCCGGCGGCCAGCATCTCGCCGCGTTCGTGGTCTTCGGCCAGTTGAAAGAGCACGACGAGCCGTTGATAGATGGCGACATCGACCATCTCCATGCGATACAGATTTTGCAGACGCCGTTTGCATCGCCGCCCGATGATGTCCCCGCGGGCATAGACGGCCAGTTGTTGAAAGAGGCCGAAATTCGCACTCATCGGGACACCCCAATGACTCGAAACCCCGACGCATTTCTCGATCTCCTCTTGGCTCAGCTTCTGGTAGGCGGCGTCGGCCAAGATCTGATCACACAACGCCATCAGCCGCTGGGAGTGATCGACGACCTGCTCGGACTGTAGATCAATCGGGATCTTGCAGTCGCTGTCCGGATCCACCGCGTGGTACCGATCCGAAAATTGCGCGTGGTACTGCGACGTCTTCGCCGCCACGTGCTCAGTGATCTTTCGGACCGCCGATTGAAAGGCGTCGCGTCCGGCTGGATCCAGTCCGGCGGTTTTCTCCACCCGGTTGCTCAGGTATTCGACCAAGGTCTGCGTTTCGATCGGCAAAAAGGGTTCGATCGACCAATGCGCCGCGTCTTCATCGATCCACCCCGACGTACTGACTTCGCTGATCCCACGCGTCAGCGGGCCTGTTCCGTCGATGGACCAGTTGGTAAGAATTCGGTCGACCGATCCAGACACGGCAATTGCGCAAAAGCGAAAAGGGACAGAAATGGCGACACCGCCACACCGAGTATTTGAACCGATCCCCCAGCGAGATGATAGCGAGCCGATTCCCGCGGTGGCGGGAGTCGCCCTGGACATGGACGGATTGCTGTTCGATACCGAACGAATTTATTGGCAAGTCGGCGACACGATTTTACAACGTCGCGGACACCGCTACAGTGCGGCCCTGCAGGCACGGATGATGGGGCGGATCGGTACGGCAGCCGTCCAGCAAATGATCGATTACCACGCCCTGGACGATTCTGCGGAGGAATTGCTGGCCGAATCGGACCAATTGTACGGGGAACTGTTACCGGGACTGCTGCGGCCGATGCCGGGATTGGAAGAGTGGATCGATCACCTGCAACGCAGTGGCGTCCCGTTTGCATTGACCACTAGCAGTCGCCGAAAGTGGGTGGACGTGATCTTCGCCGAACTGCACTGGCGACAATCACTCACCTTTGTGTTGACCGGTGACGACGTCCGCCAAGGCAAACCGCACCCCGAGATGTACCTGACCGCGGCCGAAAAATTTCAGCTTCAGCCGCAACAGATGCTGGTTCTCGAAGACAGCGGCAACGGCTGCGCGGCGGGCGTCGCGGCCGGCGCAAATGTCGTTGCGATCCCCAACGAACACACGCGCGAGCAGGATTTCAGCGGCGCGATGCTGGTCGCCGAATCGTTGCTGGACCAGCGGTTGTGGCAGCTGTTGCGTTAGCGGCCTGCCGATTGAAGCCCGCACGCGTTAGCAAGGCGCCACGCGGCGTCCCTCGCTCACACGTCGCGTCTGGCATTATTGCGTTGATTTCGGGTCGTGGACGAGGCGACGAGTCCGTGCCGAGATGCCGACTGCAGAGGACTCGTCGCCTCGTCCACTACCGCCTACCCGATAACCAAGGTGCGGCGGACGACGTGCGACAGACGAGAAGAAGAATCCGGTTCGAACGAGTGGCGTAAGCTTCCAGCTTGCGATTCCGACGACGCAAGCTGGA
>NZ_JBFHKV010000124.1:0-12240 GCF_041595215.1 Stieleria sp.
AAAAGAACACCCACCGATGGCAGCGCGAACCCACGGATGACACGGTGAAAAAAATCCGTGGGTTCGCGCTGCTATCCGTGGGCTCAGTGGTGATCCCTTTTTCGTTCGATAAACGTAACCCTAAATCCAAATCTGGACGGTGCACTCGACGGAGATGAGCACCGCGGCACGTCTGGGAACCGCCTGGTTGCTTGTTGGTCGTGCCAGCGACAACCCTCGGAAGAAATACCCACGGATGGCAGCGCGAACCCACGGATGATGGGAAGCAAGAAATCCGTGGGTTCGCGCAGCTATCCGTGGGCTCAACGGTGCCCCTTTTCCGCTCCGCAATCGCAACCCGAAATCTAATCTGGACGAAGCGTTCGACAACCACGTGCGGCAGGCTCCTCCACGATGTGGAGCGAGCAACCTCGGGCTGTCCTACTCGTGCCGCAGGGCTTCGATCGGGTTCATCCGCGCCGCTCGGATGGCGGGGTACAACCCGCTGACCAAGCCGACCAGGACGGCGATCAGGACTGCCAACGGAATCGTTTCATAAACGATCGTCGGTTTGGCTTCGCGAATCGCATCGGGCAGGGCGGCGAACTTGTCCGGGAATCCTTCGCGGACGATATAGATCATGCCCTCGTACATCGCCGGGCCGAGAAACCCGAGCAGGATGCCGAGCGCGGCGCCGCAGAAACTGAGCACCAACGTCTCGACCAGGAACTGACGCACGATGTCGACACGTTTGGCGCCCAACGCCCGGCGAATTCCGATTTCGCGTGTTCGTTCGGTGACGCTGGCCAACATGATGTTCATGATCCCAATCCCGCCGACGATCAGCGAGATACAGGCGATCAAGATTCCGATGCCCAAAAACATCAATCTCAAATTCCGTGCCTGTTCGAGCAGTTCCAGCGGAAAGACGACGGCAACGTCGCCCATCTTGGCATGGTTTCGATCCAGCAAACGTTCGATCATCGCCGCACTGGAACGCACCTCGTCGACGCTGCCGACTTGCAAGGTGATCTGATTGAGTTCCATGATTTCGATTTGGAACTGTCCACTCCGGCGGGTCACGATGCGGTCGCCGACACGGCTGCGAATCGTTTGGATCGGCACGTAAACGTCAGACGAAAAATCCTGTGAATCGAGCGATCCGCCGATGGCCGCGGAGGGATTGCGGGGTTCCAAGACACCGACGACGCGGTAGTAATCCTTGCTTTCGGGAATGTAAACGCGTTTCCCCAGCGGGTCTTCGAAAGGGAACAACCGTTCGGCGACGCCGGCGGAAATGACGCACACGGTATCGGCGAGAATGCCATCGGCATCACTCAAGAAACGGCCGCCGCGGTTTCGAATGGCCAGCGTGTTGACGTCGGCGTAGCCGGGCGTGCAACCGACCAGACGTCCGTCGATGGTGCGATCACGAAACGCGAATTGACGCCGGATCTCGCGGATCGGCACGGCGGTCTTGATCGTCGGAACGCTGGCCAGAATGGTGTCCAGGTCGCGTCGCAGCAGACCGTACTGACTGGCGAACCCGCCGGCGGCCAGTTTTTCTTCCGGCGGTTTTTGGCTGCGAACAATGATCGTGTTCGCACCGAGCGATTCAATTTGTTTCTGAACTTGATCGCTGGCACCCTGGCTGACCGCGGTCAACAGGATGACGGCCCAAACACCGATCAAGATGCCGAGCATGGTCAATCCGCTGCGGAGCGGGTGGAGCGCGAGGCTTTTGACCCCGAGTCGAAGCGTGCGGAGCCAAATCATCTTAACGGTCGCCCTCTTTCAACAGTTGCTCGACATGCTTGCGTTGGAAATCGCGAGCGGCATTGCGGGAGTCTTCCGTGTTGATTTCGTCTTTGTGCAATTTTCCGTCTTTCAATCGCACGACACGTTTCGCCCGCGCGGCAACGAAGTCTTCGTGGGTGACCAAAATAATGGTTCGGCCTTCCTCGTTGAGCTGATCGAAAATCGTCAGGATTTCTTCGGTGGTAACGGAGTCCAGGTTTCCGGTCGGTTCGTCGGCGAGCACAAAGTACGGGTCGTTGACCAGCGAGCGAGCGATCGCGACGCGTTGCTGCTGTCCACCGGATAATTGCGTGGGCCGGTGATCCAGGCGATCACCCAAGCCGACGCGTTCGGCCAGTTCGATCGAACGGGCGCGTTCCTTGGCTCCGATGTTGCCTTGGTAATACAGCGGCACCTGAATGTTCTCGACGACACTGAGCTGTTGGATCAGGTTGTACGATTGAAACACGAACCCGATCCGTTGGGAACGGATCTCGGCGAGTTCATCGTCAGTCATCTTGGCGATGTCATCGTCGCCGAGCATCAGCGACCCCTTGGTCGGTTTGTCCAGGCAACCGAGCAAGTTGAGCAGCGTACTTTTTCCGCTTCCCGACGGTCCCATGATGGCGACGTAATCGCCTTCGGGAACGTCAAACGAAACGCCTCGCAGCGCTTTAACGGTTTCACTTCGGAGCACGTAGTGCTTTTGCAGGTTGCGAATCGAAGTGGCCAGGCGTTTGGGCGTGGTCGCGCCCGCACTCGGATCGGCCTCGGAGGACCGGTAGGCATCAGTCATCGACATGTCCGGATCAACCTCCCGCCCGCTGGCGGATCATTGTCATGATCTCATCGCGGGTGACGGCACCGTCGCCGTCGCTATCGGCGGCGGAGATGCGGTCACGGAAGTTGGCGTCGATCGAACTGAGTTCCTCCGCGGAAATCGTCCCGTCGCCGTCTTTGTCGCCGCTTTCCATCATGCGGGCAACGATCGTCGCCGGGTCGGGACGGCCACCGCCGCCGCCGCCGCCGCCACGTCCTGCGCCACCGGGGCCACCGCCACCGGCGCGTCCCGCACCGCCGGGGCCGCCGCCTTTGCGTCCACCACCACCACCGTCTGTCGGTCCGTCTTCGATCTTGATGGGTTTGGCATTGGGGTCGACATCGGCGATCTCACGCATTTCGCTGTTGTCGTCGGCGGAGACTTCGGGCAGCTCCATCAAGTCCAGGTGCTGACGCAGATTGAGTACCACTGATTCGCCTTCCTTCAGGCCTTCTTCAATCGTTGCCATCGTGTCATTGGTTGCACCGATGGAGACTTTGGTCGTTCGGAACGACTCCGGTCCTTCTTTGACCAACGCGAACATACGGTTGTCGTGTTCGTAGAGCCCTTGGATGGGCATCTGAATTGCGTCTTCGAGTTGCTGGACGAAGATCTGCACTTCCGCGGTCATCCCGGTGCGGATGTTTTCGGGGGGATTCAAGATGTCGATCAACACGGCGTATTCCTTGATGCCCGAGCTGGTAAAGCTACTCGGTTCGGCATAGCGATTGACCTTCGTCACCCGGCCTTTGAGGGTCAGCCCGGGAATCGACGAGACGGAGATCTTGACCGCCATGCCTTCGCGGATCAGCGTGATTCGTGACTCGTTGACTTTGCTTTTGACCTGCATCTTGGTGGGGTCGGGCAGATAGATGATCTCCTGGCGTTCTCGGACCGACGCCCCGGCTTCGACCACAAACTCGGCGTTCCCACCGCGGCTGCTGTATTTGTTGGCGTGCACCACGACGCCAGACGCCGGAGCCGTCAGGATGCAATTTTTGATCTGTTCTTTGGTGTCGGCCAATTGAATCTGCTGTTCCAGCAGCTCGCTTTCGTAGGCGGTCAACTGGGCCTGGGCAGATTCGATATCGCTATCGAACTGGACCAGCATCTTTTTCTTGGTCAGGTTCTGGAGCACACGTAGCCGGCCCTCGGCGGCTTCGAGTTCATTGCGAGCCTTGGCGACGGCGAACTTGTCGGCATCGAGCTGCAGCGACTTGATCAGCCCCTTGGCGACCAATCGCTGGCTGCTTTCAAGCGCCTTTTGGGCTTTGACCAGGTCTTGTTCGGCGATCAGTTTTTCATTTTGGATCGCACGTTCGTCGGTCATGTAGACGCCTTCCAGGTATTCCTGGCGGGCGATTTTGGCTTGCTCGACCTGGGCCTTGGCGGTCGTCACGTTCGCTTCGGCCGCGATCACGCGAATCTTGTCTTCGTTGAGTGTCTGTTCCAGTTGAGACGAATCCAGCTCGACCAACTTGTCGCCTTTCTCCACTCGCGCGCCCTCATCGATCACCCACAGGATCGAGGTGCCGCCGGTGCCGCTGCCCCGCGACTTGACCAAGCAAACCACGGCAATGTTGCTGCTGCTCTCGATTTCACCTTGTTCGAGCACGATGTGATCGAACGGGCCCTTGACGACGTTTGCCGTGATCAGCTCGCCGGACTTGCTCCCTTCGCCGTTGCCATAGAACAGCGCGTATACGATTCCACCGAGAATTCCGGCAACCACCAAACAGGCGACGACGGCTCCAAGTGCACCGCCTCGACGCGGACGCAGTGGCGAAAAACGGGAAAACGACGTGCTCTCAGCGGGGCGCGGGTTCAATTTCATTAGAAAACCGTAGAAACGGAGGGCAGGATGTCTTTGGGGGCGGGATGTCAAAGCACACAAGCCGGATGCGAGAAGGGGGCCATCTGTTGAAACCCTGGTTTCGCCAAATGGTTCCGCTCCCATCCAAATTTCAGCCATGAACATGTTCCAACGCATGCGGTCTTGCGGGGCGTCGACCGCCGAACCGGGCCGACGTGTCAGGGGGCAAGACGTGGCTTGGGTGGGCCGAGAACGGCAAGCGGCGAGCGACAGGCCAACGCCTCCGACCACAACGGCCCCACATGTTAGTCTACTCGGGTGACAAAGGGGACAATGCCAAAACTTGTCGTCGACCGGACGAAATTTCAGTGCCGGAAACGCCAGTCTTCGCAACTGTAACGTTTTGACACCAGCTCAACCGCTCGCGCCAGGATGGGGTCGGGGATCTGGTCCGGCAGCGGCTCGAACCGTTCGGCGAAATCGAACTGTGCGGCCAAGTCATCGGCCAGCATCGCAGGGTCCAGCGGAACATTGGTGAGAAAGGACTGGTGGTCACGGCCGTCGCGATAGTCGGGCTGGCGCGGTGCGAAATCCAAGCACCGCGCCACGTTTTCCAAATCGGCCGCGTATAACACGGTGCCGTGGTAGAGCACGTGGCTTCGTGTGACCCGCAACGCATTGCCGGAAAACTTGCGGTTCCGCCAGGTCAAATCGCAAATCCCCTGCAGCCGGATCTCGGGCAGCTGACGTTGTGCCGCCGCCAGCACACGCTGCATCACAAACGTGTGGGCTTCGTCGATTTTGGCGAGATGGGGCGAATGCTCCAGCGACAGCACGACACTGTACATCAGACAACCCGGCCCGCCGACGATCGATGCCCCTCCGCTGCAGCGGCGATAGATCCCGATGCCGTGGCGATCACAGTGCTCGCGGTCGGTCTCGCGATCCACCTTGGACGATCGCCCCAACACGACCGTCGGACTGGAAAACTCCCAGGTCCGAAAACTGGGACCGATCACGCCTGATTCGGCCCCCAGTAAAAACGCCTCATCCAAGGCCAGCAACATCGCAGGGTCCAACACGGTTCCTCTCACGTTCCCCTCAACGATTGCAACAGCGGCATCCGGACGACCTTCATCGCCGCCACCAGTCCCGCGAGGAGTCCGAAGACGACGATCGCGAGCACCACGACGATCGGTTCGAGGATCGGTGGCCGCACCCCGCCCGTCAGGGCATGGGGCAGCACCGCGACGACCGCACAGGCCACACCGCAACCGATGCCGATCAACAACAGGGACGCGGTTTCGCCCATCACCATCGCCGCCAAGCGGACTTGGGTGAACCCGATCGCCCGCATCACGGCAAGCTCGTTGCGGCGCTCGAGTACATTGCGCAATTGTGCGATCGCCAACCCGACGGTGCCCAACAACAGCCCCAGTCCGCCCAGGCTTTGGAACGTCCTCAGGTACGTGTTCTGAACCGCCATCATGCCGCTGAGCACTTGGCGGGCATCCGAAACATCAAAACCGATGTCGCCCAATCGGGTTTCCATGGCTGAAGCAATCGCGTCGGAGTCTTGTTCATCGGTGTTGATCAACACGTAGCGATAACCGCTGATCTCCGGAAACGAGGCTTCGAAATTGGCCTCCCCCACGATCAGCCGACCTTGCAACAGGGAGTTTTCGAGCAACCCGACAACCTCGAAGTGAATCGTGCGGTTGTCATAGAGAAACGCCTTACGTTCCCCGATCCCCTTGATCATCTGCAGGCTCCACATCGCCGTGTTCTGATCGACGATCATCGGAATCGGATCGTCTTCGCTGCCACTCGCTTTGCGGCCGAGTAGCGACCACGCCGTTTGGCCTTCGGCGTCAGGAGCGGCCGAGGCGTAGAAGCGAAATTTGCCGAGTGATTCGGCGGCCTGATCGGGCACGCCCAGCACGGTCGGCTCGGTGGCTTGGTAGAGATTGTTGCAACTGGCGTCCTGCCCGCTGCGGACACGCAGCGAAACAATCGTCGCCGACGAGACGAGTTCGGCGTCGTTTCCCAACAGCCCCCTTTGAACGTCGGGGTCGGCCAGGTCTTCGTACAACGGCTGGGCGGTCTCGGCGACCAGGTCAAACCCGCCGGTGCCTTCATCGGACGGTTGCAACCGAAACGCGGTGATCGCGACGATCAAAAACGACGCGGTCGCCATCAATCCGATCGTCAACGTGCTCCGCAGCGGCGCCCGCGTCGAATTGCTGCGGGCCAGTCGGCCGAGTGAATAGCCGGGGGCGGAATCGTGATCGCGTTTGGATTTGCGCAGCCCTTCATAGACGAGCATCAGGATGGCGATCAACAACAACATGCCACCCCCGACGAATCCGCCGGCGGCGGTTTGGCCGCCCGACATCGCCCCTGCGATTCCCGCGCCGATCGCCATCACGAACAACCCGATCGCAATCCGACGCGGCCACGAACTGACGTCTTTCTCCGCCTGGACTTCATCCGATGCGTCCGCGCCGCGCAACAATGTGACGGCCTGGTTGTTCAGCATCGATCGCAGCGTCCACCACAACGTGCCCGCTCCGATCAACAATCCGATCAACCCGCCGCCGACAAGACTTTGCGGCGTCGCATGGAACGTCAGAAAGGGAACGGTGACCGCGCCGACCCAGTAGGTCCGCAGCGCCGCCAAGACCGCATGGGCGTAGCCGATCCCGCCGGCAACCCCCAGCAACACGCCGATCAACGCAATCACCACGCCTTCGCCGAGGAACAAACGTGAGACCTGTTTGCGCTGCAATCCGATCGCCATCAAAGTTCCCAGTTCACGGCCGCGGCGGACCAGGCCCAAACGGAACAACATCGCGATCAACATCACGGCCGAAAAGATCACGAAACAGCTGAGCGCCAGAAAGAGCCCATCAAACGGCGTGGTGCCTTTGGACGCGGCCAGTTGATCTGCGCGGATCGGACGCGGGTGCCAACCGAGTTCGGGCAAGACGGGTTGCAGCGCCGCGACGATCTGTGTTCGCAACGCATCGACGTCAGCGGCAACCGCCGGATCGATTCGCAAGCCGGTCGTTTCACCGAACCGGCTGCCGAACAAGCGTCGCCCATCGGCCAGCGGAATGAACGCCTTGGGAGTCAGCCGGTGGTTCTTCCAATAGTCATCGTCTGCGGCCGGCACGTCGCGGGTCAATTCGAACGGCGTGTCCCAATCACTCATCGAATCTTGATCGGTCACGCCGGGGACCGTGGGGGTCAAATTCGGATCGTTGTAGCGCGTCGGTTCACGGTCAAACACCGCCGGACGGCTGCGGAAATAACGTCTGGCCGGCTCGGTGATCGGCACGATCCCGCTGACGACGGCCTGAAACGTGCGCTCGATTTCCTTCCCGTTTTCGACTTCCGGTTCGAAGTAGGCGATCCGAAGACTGGCACCCACGTCGACCCCGAGACGTTCGGCGGTCCAGGAGTTGATGACCATCGGGACGACGTCGTTTGCCGGATCTGATTCGCCGAAATCCAGTGGCAACTCGGGCGACGAATCGATCGCCGTGATCGTGCTGTAGGTCACCGTCGCGGATGCTTCTCCGCGGTCATCGAGTGTTTCGATGGCGTTGGCCAGGTAGGTCATCGCCGGTGTCACCGAGCCGGTCGGCAATGCAGCGGTGATGGCTTCGACTGCGGTGTCGTCGAGCATCAAGCGATCGCTGGTGAGGCTGTAGTAATCAAAAATCGTCTTGTCTTGAAAGGTCTTGGTGACCCGTTCCAGTTGCAGCCCCAAGTCCGACAGTCCCACGTGAATCTTTTCGGGATCGATCGTGACCGACGCCAACGCGATGTTTGTTTGTCCTTCACGCTCCAGGACTTCGCCGATGACATCCCGCGACAGGAACACGTTCTTCGGCGCCGCTTGGGCCGGCGAAAGTGAGAACCGCGCCAACCCGCGATCGGGCAGAATGTCGACCACCGTCAGCCGCGGGATTCCCTCGGTTTGAACGTCACGCCGACCGAGCGGGCTGTCCGCCGGCACCGCCTGTTCGACCGGTAAACGCACCGTGACCTGGTCTCCGATTTGAACGCCCAGTTCGACCGCCAACGCTTCGGTCAAGACGATGGTGTCATCACCCGGCATCGTCTTCGGCGCGATGCCGGAAACGTCCAGATCCCAGAACGACTCGTCACATCCGATCGTCTGGACCGCACCGGCACGGCGCGAGTCGGCCGATCCGACGGTTTCAATCACCGCGCGGTCGAACAACAACACCGTCGCCAATTGCGAGGGATCCACGCCCAGGGTCGTCGCTGCGTTCTCGGCGGAAAAAAATCCGCCGGGGGCGAGCACTGAATCGATCTTGCCCAGTCGTTCGACCGTCAAACCACGCAGACTGCCTCGCATCGAATCGCCGACCAGCAAGGCGCCGACGATCACCGCGGTCGCGATGGCGACCCCCAACGCGACCGCCAACGACGTCCGCCAGTTGTAGCGGACGGCGGAAACAACCATCGAACCGGCACTCAATCGGGCAGGCGCGGCGGGAGGCGGTGGGTTCATCTCAGGCTTCGTTGCGGTTCGAGACATCCGGACAATTCAATGCGGTCGATTGTCCGTCAACGAAGGAGATGTTGCAACGCGTCTGGAGGGGTGGGGGAAGGAGGTGGCGGAAAAACGGGTGGGTGGGGGATGCTGTGGGAAGACAAGAAAATGGGTGACAGGAAAATCTCAAAACTGAAAACTGAAAACTGAAAACTGAAAACTTGAAACTTGAAACTTGAAACTTGAAACCTGAAACCTGAAACCTGAAACCTGAAACCTGAAACCTGAAACCTGAAACCTATCCCTACTCCACGACCAGCGCGCCCGAGGCGCCGGAGCCGATCTTTCCGTCGGGGTTGTCGACGGTTGCCCAGAGGCGGACTTGGCCGGTGACGGGGTGCATTTCGGGGGAGACGAAGGTGACGCGGCCGCGAAGGGGCTCGCCGTCGTTTGCTCCGGCGGGCGTGAATTGGACGGCGCGTCCGACCAGTTGCGGGCCGTGCTTCTTGCCGTCGACAAAGCCTTCGACGCGAATCGGGTCCAGCGAAAGGATGCGGACGATCGGCTCGCCGGCTTCGACCCACTCGCCGGGTTGAACGTCGATTTCCGCGACCATGCCTTCGACACGCGTCCGCACGGTGTGTTGCTCCAGCCGAGTCTGTGCGATCGAAACGGCGGCTTGTTTTTCAACCGCGGCGGCGGCAGCGACCATCAATTCGTGTTGAGCTTGCTCGATCGCCAACGCAGCCTGATCGACCTTCAAGCGGATTTCCTCCAGCTCAAAATCGCTGACCGCACCCGGATAGGCTTGGTTGGCCAATCGGCTCTGCTGCATCTCATGCTCGCGGACTTGCAAGGTCCGTTTGGCGTATCGCAAGTTGACGTCGTTGTCGCTTTCCAAGCGAGCGGCGTCCAAAGCGGCTTTGGCGGCGACCAATTCTTTTTCCGCCAAGTCTTCTTGCAAACGGATCAGCACCGCATCGACTTGCACCTGATCGCCTTCCTGCACGTCGACCGACGAAACGACGCCCGGCAGCGGCGCGGCGATGAATGCGTTCTTGATCAACGAGGTCTGGGCGTCTTCGATCACCAACGCATCCGATGGTGACTCGGCGTCTGCATCGACTTTCGTCTCGACGTCGCTCGATTCGTCGGTCTGTGCCGAGACGCTGGAAGCGGAGAGCATCAGCAGCGGGGCGATCGAGAGTGCGAAGACGGCGATCCAGATCACCGAACGAAACGAAAGCGGCCGGGGGCGAGGGATCGTCAGGGACATGGAAACGCTCTGGGTCGTCGGTAGCAGATGGATGTCGCGCCGCGCTAGGTCACAAATCAATCACGCGGGTCGGAAAATCAAACTATTTCAGCGGACCGAAGAAACAAGCGGCGGTGTTGCGCAAGTCGTTCGGCCGCTGTCCGATCGAACCGGTCGTGCCGAATGTCGGGATTGTTCCCGTTTCGAAACCCGCATCGCGTTCATCGTGTCGAGTCACGCTCCACCGACGCGAGCAGCGTGTTAGACGATCCGTTTGAGCACGGGGAACTCGAGCGTGAACTTGGTTCCCCGTCCGACTTCGCTTTGCACGCTGATGCGGCCGCCGTGGGCTTCGATGATTTTCCGTGCGGTCGGCAATCCCAGTCCGCTGCCGCCTTCCTTGGTCGTGTAGAACGGTTCGAACATGTGCATGATGGTGTTGTTGTCCACCCCGCGACCGCTGTCGATCAGATCCAAGGCGACGCTGGTCTGTGTGGAATAGGTTCGCGCCAACAGCTGTCCGCCGCGTCCGGTCGCTTCGAGCGCGTTTTTGACCAGATTCATCAGGGCGGCTTGCAGCGAGTCGCTGTGCAGCGCGATCGACGGCAGATCGCTGTCCAAATAACGTTTGATCTCGATGCCCCGCTGAGCCGCTTCGGCCTTGTAAGCGCGGAGCACGGTATCGACTTGATCGTTCAGTGATCCGGAAACCAGATCGATGTCTCTGAGCCGAGCGTAACGCAGGAAATCGCGCAGCAAGCCCTGCATCCGCTCGCACTGTTCACGCACGATATTGACCCGTTCGATCGACCGTCGGCTTTGCGGCGAGTTCCAATCGGCCAAATCTTCGCTCAGCAGGTCGATGTTCATGTGAATCACCGACAACGGATTCTTGATCTCGTGGGCGAGCGATCCGGCGAGTTCGGCGAGCTCTTCGTACTGAGCCCGCAATGCGTCGATGGGGGAGGTTTTCTCGTTGGAAGTCATTGCTGGCGGTCAGGGGCGAGGTCAATCGATGGGTGCGATGGTGGCGACCTTCGTCGGTGTCAGGTACGATTGTAACGATGGTCCCACTGCCAGATAGTCGGCGATGGATGCGGCCTGCCGTTTTACGCCGGCATTGAAGTGCGATGAACGATCTTGATGGCCAACCGCCCCCGCTGAACCCGTTTGCTCCGACCTCCCATCTCGGTTCGGTCGACTTTGACGAGGCGACATCGGGGGCCGCGGAGTTCTCGAATCTTCGCATCATTCTCTCGGTCATCGCCGCCGTGACGGGCTCGGGCGGACTGTTCGGGATCGTGCTCTCGGCGGTCGCCGTCGGATCGATCCAGTTGTTCGGTGGGATGTCGGAATTCGGTACCGATGTGCTGCCGCTTCTTTGGGCGGTTGCATTTGCGACGGCCGCCGGGCTGGTCATCGCCGGCGTCGGCTCGGCGATCTTGGTGCCGGTTTGTTTTTTGTTCGCCAGTGGCCTGAGACCGGCGGGAACGCCGCATTGGGATCGCAGATCGATCAACAAGTTTGGGGCCGTCTGCGGATTCCTCAGCGGCTGGATCCCGACGATTCTGCTGGTCGGAGCTGGGGCATCGAGCGTCTTGGTGGGGTTGATCCCGGCCGGATTTGCCGTGGTGGTGGCCCCGTTGCTGTTGCGCCGGCTGCTTCGCTAGTGTGTTGTCGAATGTTCGGAAAAGGGGGCAGGTACCAAAAATGCGAAGCACCCTTGGGCCATTTGGTTTTTGGTGCCTGACCCCTTTTCCGCTCGCCCCTGGCGGGAGGCGAATCCGAACCCCATCTGAACATCGGGCGTCTGAGTGACTATCGTTTCACTTCTCCGCCTGTTCCCTTTCCCCGTCGTTCCACCCCATTGTCAGCCGGTCCATGATCTGGGAAGCCTGGTTATCGCTCGCCGTTTCGCTCGGACTGCTGGCCAGTTTGGCCACCCGGATCGCATCGACCGACCTGTTGGCGATGGTGTTTTTGGCCGTCTTGGTGATTGTCCAAGACTTGACCGGGACGCCCAACTTGCCCAGTCCTGCCGAAGCGGT
>NZ_JBFHKV010000125.1:0-12143 GCF_041595215.1 Stieleria sp.
CAGGTGCCTCACGCCCCATCCTGTCTCGGCTGAAGCGAGGCCGAGCGGTGACGAAATCAAAAAGGAAGCGAAGTCGCGTAAACCAAACAGAGTGTCAATACCAACGTTTTAGCGGCCCAGCGCAAGCCCTCCGGTCGATCATGGGCCTATTCCAAGTGCTCGCCGCTTTCCTCGGCATGCTCGGCTTCTTCCAAACTCTCTTTCACCTCGGCGCCCGCGGTCCAGTAGAACACCGTGCCGATGATCGCGATGATCACTTTGACCATTTCAAAGACCAGCGCGATCAACGTCCCCGATGCGTCGGTCGGCTCGGAGGGAATTAATTTGTAGAGCCACTCGATCGCGGCCTCGAACACCCCGATCCCGGCGGGCGTCAGGGGCAGCGCCGAAGCCAACATCCCGATCGGCACGATGATGAAGTGATCGCCCAGCGAGGGAACCGACGGATAGAGCCCGCGTGCGATCAAGTACATGCTGAGTGTCAGCATGCCGTGCACGCCAATACTCATCAAAATCGAAATCCCAAACGCGACCGGGTGATCATGAAACATTCGCAGCGGTGGACCGATTCGGTGAATCACCACGCCGACCAAGGGCAGCGTCTCGCCCCAGCGGACCAAGCGATCGACGATTCGCCCGCCAAACACCAATCCCGCCAACACGGCCGTGCCGACACCGACCAGGATGGCCGTCCCCAGCTTCAGTTGATGCATCTCCTCACCGCCGAGTGCGGACGCATCACCAGCGGGCTGAAAAAAGAACGCGATCGAAGCCAGCAAGAGCAGCCCATAGAGCCCGACTCCACGATCGACCAACACCGACGCGACGGCTTGAACGCGACGGCCAGGCCGACGCTTGGCCAAGAAAATCGCTTTGAACAGGTCGCCGCCCACGCTACCGGCGGAAACAAAATTCAGCAGAAAACAGATCGCGCCCAAACGGAACGCTTCCAAAATCGTCAGCTCGATCCCCTGGCAGCGAACGAGCAAACACCAGCGGACGAACGAGAGACTGATCGCGGCAACGGCGACCAGCAACGCGCCCACCAGCAGCGGATAGTTCTTGTCGTGCTGCGAGAGCGTTTCCCACTGCTGCGGTTCGACTCGGTACAGCAGGAAAACGATGATCCCCAGCGGGATCGCAATTTTGAAGAACGTTGCAAAGAGTTGACGCTTGGATTTCATGGGCGGCAGAATAGTCGGCCGCCTGAAAAAGGGTCAATGCTGAGACAGATCAGACGGAAAATAGCTGGGGAAGAGTTCCAGCCTGTCGGTTCCGATTCCAGACAGGCCGAAAGCCTCTCCCACATCGGAACACGACAGGTTTGATTGATCCCGTTCGGGGCGGTCTCTACTCGCCCAGAACCGTTTCCCCGTCACCGTCGGAAACCGGCGGTTGACCGCTCGCGTCCGAATCGGTCGCAGGCGTCGGATCGTTCATCAATTGTTGCATCGCCGCTTCGGCGTCGCTTGACGCTTGATCGACCGGAGCGCCAGGCCCGAGGACCTCGTCACCCGCTTCCAACAGCGGGAATTGCTCTTCCAGGCTTTGCACGGGTGCTTCAGCCAAGGCTTCGAGTGCTTCGCGTCGGTAGTTGACTTCCGATTCTTGGAACAAGCGGAAACCGGTACCGGCGGGAATCAGGTGTCCCAGGATGACGTTTTCCTTCAGACCGACCAGTTTGTCGACCTTGCCCGCCAACGCGGCCTCGGTCAACACCTTGGTGGTTTCCTGGAACGACGCCGCCGAGATGAACGAGTTCGACTGGACGGCCGCCTTGGTGATCCCCAGCAACTGCGTACTGGCGGTCGCCTTCTTGGGCCGCTTGCCTTTCATCGGGGTGCCGCCCTCGGCTTCGATCTTGGCGTTGGTTTCTTCGAACAAATCCTTCGGAATGATCGTGCCCTCGGTGTAATCACTGTCGCCGGCGTTGGCGATCTTGATGCACTTGGACAGCTCTTGATTGGCGTGACGGAACTGGAATCGGTCGATCACCAATCCGGGCAACAGGCTGGTGTCACCGGGCGATTCGACCTTCACCTTCCGCAACATGCGAGCGATGATGATCTCGCAGTGCTTGTCGTTGATCTCGACCTTCTGCGATTGGTAGACCTGTTGGATTTCGTGCAACAGGTACTGCTGAACCGCTTCTTCACCGGAAACCCGCAGGATGTCGTGCGGCACCAGCGGTCCATCGACGATCGACTGGCCGGCTTTGACCATGTCGCCGGTGTGCACCAGGAAGTGCTTGCCGGTCGGGATCAAGTGTTCGCGTTCGATGCCCGATTCGCTGCGAACGACGACGGTCGTCTTGCCGCGTTTCTTTTCGGGCATGATTTCCACTTCACCGTCGACCTCGGCGATGATCGCCGGATCTTTCGGCTTACGAGCCTCGAAGATCTCGGTGACCCGCGGCAGACCGCCGGTGATGTCGGAAACACCACCGCTGTCACGCGGCATTTCGGCGAGCACGTTACCGGGCACGATGTCCTGGCCGTCGACGACGGAGATGGTCGCTTTTTCCGGCAGGAATTGAACGTTCAACGCCTTGCCGGTGTTGTCTTCGACGACGATCTGGGGGTGCAAGTCACCCTTGTGATCGACGACGACCATTCGCATCTTACCGCTGGCTTCTTTCTCCGTTCGAACCGTCTCGCCTTCGACGATGTCTTCAAAACGGACTTTACCGGAGACTTCCGACAGGATCGGCACCGAGTACGGGTTCCACTCGCAAAGCGTTTCGCCGGGTTTGACCTTCTGGCCGTCTTCGACCATCAGCATCGACCCGGTCGGAATCGGATAGCTTTCGAACTCACGCCCGCGATCATCGACCAGTGCGATTTCACCGTTACGCGTCAGAACGACCTTGCGACCTTCGGCGTTTTCGACCGCACGGATCCGCGTCAACCGAACCTCACCGGCCTTCTTGCTCTTGATGTCGGATTCCTGCATCGCCTTGCTGACCGAACCACCGATGTGGAAGGTCCGCATCGTCAGTTGGGTGCCGGGCTCGCCGATCGATTGTGCGGCGATGATGCCCACCGCCATGCCCTCTTCGACCATGGCACCGGTCGACATGTCCATTCCGTAACAGCGGCGGCAAACACCCAGGGGTGCGTCGCAGGTCATCGGCGAACGGACTTGCAGTTTTTCCAAGCCCATCTGCTCGATCTTGCGAGCGATTTCGGGCGTGATCATTTCGCTTTCGCCGACGACGACTTCGTCCGTCACCGGGTTGACGATCGACTTGCGGCTGACGCGTCCGTTGATCGAATCGGACAACCGGACTTCGACTTTTTCACCGCGATAAACGACGCCCTTGGTGATCCCTTGGGTGGTGCCGCAATCGTCCATGGTGATGACGACGTTCTGCGCGACGTCAGCCAGTTTCCGGGTCAGGTAACCGCTGTCGGCGGTCTTCAGTGCCGTGTCGGCCAGACCCTTTCGGGCACCGTGCGTGGAACTGAAGTATTCCAATACCGACAGGCCTTCACGGAAGTTTGCCTTAATCGGCGTCTCGATGATCTCCCCGGTCGGCTTGGCCATCAGACCACGCATCCCGGCCAACTGACGAATTTGGGCGATACCACCACGAGCACCGGAGTGACTCATCAAGAAGACGGGGTTGATGTACCAACCGCCCTTCCGCACGTCGGACTCCATCGCGGCCATCATGTCGGTCGTGATCAATTCCCGCGCCTTGGTCCATTCGTCGAGCACCATGTTGTAGCGTTCGTCGTCGGCCATTTGACCGCGGTCGTACGCCTTCTTCAGACGCATGACTTCTTTTTCCGCTTCCTTGATGAAGCCGACTTTGGATTCCGGCGTGACCAAGTCATCGGTTGCAAACGACAGACCGCTGCGGGTCGATTCGCGGAAACCCATCTGCATCATGTCATCGAGCAGGTGGATCGTCGGGCGACGACCGAGTCGTTGATAACAGTCGCTGATCGCGCTGGCCAAGTCGCCGCTGCGCATCGCGCGGTTGTAAAAATCCATGCCGTCGGGCAGCATTTCGTTAAACCGAACGCGTCCCGGCGTGGTCTCGATGATTGCGCCGTATTTGGCGTCGCCGTTTTCCGTTTTCAGACGTTGGTGCTTGGGCAGACGCATCTTGATCTTGGCGTGCAAGTCAACGATGCCCTGGGCATACGCGAATTCAACTTCGTCGTACCCGGCGAACGTCATGCCTTCGCCCTTGCGATCGGGCAATTCGCACGTCATGTAGTAGCAACCCATCACGATGTCCTGCGAAGGACTCATGATCGGTTTCCCGTTGGACGGTGCGAACACGTTGTTCGTACTCATCATCAACGTGTGGGCTTCGACCTGAGCTTCGATCGAAAGCGGCAGGTGGACGGCCATCTGGTCACCGTCGAAGTCGGCGTTGAAACCCTTACAAACCAACGGGTGCAAGTTGATCGCGTTGCCTTCGACCAACGTGGGCTCGAACGCCTGGATGCCCATCCGGTGCAGCGTCGGGGCTCGGTTGAGCAGGACGGGGTGGTTGGTGATGACCTGTTCCAGGATATCCCAGACCTCTTCGTCCTTTCGCTCCAACATCTTCTTGGCCGACTTGATCGTGTCGGCGTGACCGAGCTCTTTCAAGCGGCGGATGATGAAGGGCTGGTACAGTTCCAACGCGATCTTTTTGGGCAGACCACATTGGTGCAATTTCAGTCGCGGGCCGACCACGATCACACTCCGTGCCGAATAATCGACTCGCTTGCCGAGCAGGTTTTCGCGGAAACGACCTTGTTTCCCCTTGATCATGTCGGTCAACGATTTCAGCGGCCGGTTGGACGAACCCAGCACCGGACGCTTGCAACGGTTGTTGTCAAACAACGCGTCGACGGATTGTTGCAGCATTCGCTTTTCGTTGCGAATGATCACCTCGGGCGCATTCAAATCGACCAACTTTCGCAGCCGGTTGTTGCGGTTGATGATCCGTCGATACAGGTCATTCAAATCGCTGGTCGCAAAGTTACCGCTGTCCAGCAGCACCAACGGCCGCAGGTCCGGAGGAATGACCGGGATCACGTCCAGCACCATCCACTCGGGACGGTTGTCGCTGTCGCGGATCGATTCGACGATCTTCAAGCGGTTCGTCAGGTCCTTTTTCTTTTGCTTGCTGCCGGTTTCGTCCAGCTCGATCCGCAATTGTTCGGACAGTTGAACCAGGTCCAACTGGTTGAGCAGCTTGCGAACCGCTTCGGCACCCATGTCGGCTTCGAAGGTTCCCGGTCCGTACTGTTGGCGAGCGGCGCGGAATTCCTCTTCGGTCAGCAATTGCTGATGTTCCAGATCGGTTTGGCCCGGATCAACGACCACGTAGTCCTGGAAATAGATCACTTTCTCGAGCGAGCTGGTCTTCATGTTGAGCAGGTTGCCCAACCGCGACGGCATCGCTTTGAAGAACCAGATGTGCACGACCGGGGCGGCCAGATCGATGTGGCCCATTCGTTTGCGGCGAACGCGACTGTGCGTGACTTTGACGCCACAGCGGTCGCAGATCATGCCCTTGTACTTCATGCCCCGGTACTTGCCGCAGGCGCATTCCCAGTCCTTTTCGGGGCCGAAGATCCGCTCGCAGAACAGCCCGTCTTTTTCGGGGCGATAGGTCCGGTAGTTGATCGTTTCCGGTTTTTTGACTTCACCAAACGACCAGCTCTTGATGTCCTGCGGTCGGGCCAAAGAGATTCGGACCGACGCGTAATCGTTGATGCGATCGTAGTTGCTGGTTTCGCCAATCGACATGATATGAAAGCCTTTAGCAGTTAGCGGTTAGCAGTTAGCTATTGATTTGTATTGAAGGTGGCCGCAACCGGAGGGTGCGGTTGCGGCGATTGAGTAGGCGGGCGGCGGCAGGATGGGCCGCCGAGCCGTCGCCGCAGACCGGTCGCAATCGACCCGTCCGCCGTGACGGCCGAGCTGACTGCGCGGTGGACGCAGCCAGCTGTTCGCAGAGCTCTAAATCGGTCTCTTTTCAAGTTGCATGTTCAGCGCCAATCCACGGATCTCGTTGGTCAAGACGTCGAAGCTGGCCGGCGTACCGGCTTCCAGCGTGTTCTCTCCCTTGACCATCGATTCGTAAATCTTGGTGCGGCCTTCCACGTCGTCGCTCTTGACGGTCAACAGTTCCTGCAGGATGTACGCGGCACCGTAAGCTTCCAGAGCCCAGACTTCCATCTCGCCGAAGCGTTGGCCGCCGAAGCGCGCCTTTCCGCCGAGCGGTTGTTGCGTGATCAACGAATAAGGACCGGTGCTTCGTGCGTGAACCTTGTCGTCGACCAGGTGGTGCAGTTTCAGCATGTAGATGTAGCCGACCGTCGTCTCCTGCTCCATCGCTTCGCCGGTGCGTCCATCGATCAAGCGGACTTTCCCGTGACGCGGCAATCCCGCTTCATCCAGGGCCTCGTTGATGTCTTCTTCGCTGGCACCGTTGAAGACCGGCGTGATGGACTGGAAGCCCAACTTCGCCCCGGCCCATCCCAAGTGCGTTTCGAGAATCTGGCCGACGTTCATCCGACTGGGAACGCCCAGCGGGTTGAGCAAGATCTGCAGCGGCGTTCCGTCCGGCAAGAACGGCATGTCGGCGACCGGCAAGATCTTGGCGATCACACCCTTGTTTCCGTGCCGACCGGCCATCTTGTCACCGACGCTGATCACACGCTTGGTGGCGATGTAGACCTTGGCCATCTGCAGCACGCCGCTGCGGAGTTCGTCGCCGCGCTTCATGCTGTTGAGCTTTCGGTCGCGAAGATCGATCGCCACTTCGACGTTGGACCACTGGGTGTCGTAAACCTTCTGAACCGCTTCCTGTTTGTCGTCGCCCTTGACCTGATCCATGATGTGATCGAGTCGGAACGCGATCGCGCGTTCGGCGACGAACTTCGGATCCTGACCGTCGGCCAGTGGCGTTCCGGTGGAATCCTTCAGCTTCACGCCGGCGGCTTCTTCCAGGTCGCGGACCAGCGATTCAAAGGTGCTGGCGATTTCCGCGTTACCGGCCGCCTCGACTTCCTTCAATTCACGCTCGAACTCCTTCCGCTCGTCTTCAGACAGACTCATGCGTCGGGAGAACTTGTGGGTGTCGATGACGATGCCTTCGATCCCCGAAGGGACTTCCAGCGAGTCGTTCTTGACGTCTTCACCGGCGCGACCAAAGATCGCGTGCAGCAACTTCTCTTCCGGCGTCAGTTCGGTCTTGCTTTTCGGGCTAACCTTGCCGACCAGGATGTCGCCCGGTTTGACGTACGTTCCGACTTGGACGATCCCGTTTTCGTCAAGGTTGCGAAGCGCTTTTTCGCTGACGTTGGGGATGTCCCGCGTGAACTCTTCGCGGCCGAGTTTGGTTTCGCGAATTTCGACGTCGAAGTCTTCGATGTGAATCGACGTGTAGGTGTCGTTCCGCACCAGTTCTTCGCTGATGATGATCGCGTCTTCGTAGTTGAATCCGTCGAAAGACATGAAGCCGACCAGGACGTTTCGCCCCAGCGCCAGTTCTCCGTCACGGGTCGCGGCACCGTCGGCAATGATCTGACCTTGGGTGACGTCATCGCCCAGCCGCACCAACGGCTTTTGGTTTTGACAGGTGCGTTCGTTGAGCCCCTGGTACTTCTTCAGCTCGTAGTGATCGCTGCCGATTTCGATCCGGCTGGAATCGACATAGGTGACTTTGCCGGCGCGGCGGGCACGGACCACCATCGCACTGTTGCGTGCGACCTGGCGTTCCATCCCGGTGCCGACGATCGGTGGCTCGGCGACCAGCAACGGAACGGCTTGTCGCTGCATGTTCGAACCCATCAACGCGCGGTTGGCATCGTCGTGCTCGAGGAACGGAATCAGACCGGCCGAAACGCCCACCATTTGGCTCGGCGCGACGTCCATGTAGTTGACCTGAT
This sequence comes from Stieleria sp., assembly GCF_041595215.1. Taxonomy (NCBI): domain Bacteria; kingdom Pseudomonadati; phylum Planctomycetota; class Planctomycetia; order Pirellulales; family Pirellulaceae; genus Stieleria; species Stieleria sp. Next base: position 7,905 of record NZ_JBFHKV010000125.1, read on the forward strand.
TGGGCTGAACGATCTTAAAGTCACTCCGGACCCGGGCGATCAAGTTCGGTCCGGGGACCAACGCTTTATCCTTGACCTCGGTGTCGGCCGGAGCCACATAGGCTTCGTTTTCCTCGTCGGCACGCAACCACACCACTTCGTCGGTCACCACGCCTTCTTTGACGCAGCGATAGGGGGTGATCAAGAATCCGTAGTCATCGACGCCGGCGTAGATCGCCAACGAGCTGATCAGACCGATGTTCGTGCCTTCAGGGGTCTCAATCGGGCAGATCCGTCCGTAGTGCGAGATGTGCACGTCGCGGACTTCGAAACCGGCTCGCTTACGGTTCAAACCGCCCGGGCCGAGTGCCGACAGACGTCGTTCGTGCGTCAACTGGCTGAGCGGGTTGGTCTGGTCAACGACCTGAGACAGCTCGCCGCGGCCGAAGAAATAGTCGATCGCCGCGGAGACGCTCTTGGGGTTGATCAGGGATCGCGGCGTCATGTCTTGGGCATCTTTGACGCTCATCCGTTCCTGCACTGTGCGGCGCAGTTTCAAGAATCCTTTGCGGAGTTCTTCGCAGGCGAGTTCGTCGATCGTTCGCAGTCGGCGGTTGCCCAGGTGATCGATGTCGTCGATTTCCGCATCGCTGTCCGGGTCGAACAGTTCGATCAGGTAGCGAATCGATTCAATGATGTCGTCCGGTCGCAGCGTCATCACCGACTCGCTGACGCCCAAACCGAGCTTTCGATTCAAACGGAACCGGCCGACTTTGCCGAGACGGTAGCGGTTGTCGTCGTAGAATTTCTCTTCGAACAGGACACGCGCCTTTTCCAGTTGCGGCGGGTTGCCGGGACGAAGCCGTTGGTAGATTCGCAGCAACGCTTCTTCGTGGCTGGCGGTGTTGTCTTCCATCAGCGTGTTGAAGATCACCGGGACCTTGGGGGCGTCCATGCACTGGATGCTGGTCACACCGGCGACGCAAATCGCTTCGGCGATCTCTTTGGTGATCCGGTGGGCGGCTTCGATGATGATTTCACCGGCCCGCTCGGTACCGCTGGGGAAGACGACATCGTCGACCGCGATCTTGCCTTCGATCTTCGCGGCACTCTTGATGCTGGAAAGCTTCTCGGTGCGGGTCGGGTAAAACGCTTGCAGGATGTCGGCGTCGGTCGAGTACTTCGGGTCCATCGCGCGCAACAACGTGGTCGCCGCGAACTTTCCGCTCTGGTCGATGCGGACGGTCAACGCGTCTTTCTTCGTCACGTTGAACTCCACCCAACTGCCGCGTTCGGGGATCACCCGGCACGAAGGCAATTTGCGGTCGGTCGTCGTGTCCGTATCCCAGACAAAATCGACACCGGGCGAGCGGTGAAGCTGGCTGACGACGACGCGCTCGGCACCGTTGATGATGAACTCGCCGCCACCCATCATGATCGGCATGTCACCCAAGTACACCTCTTCCTCATGGGGCTCTTCGCGATTCAGCCGCAGCCAAATCCGAAGCGGCATCCCGTAAGTCAGACGCAACTGCCGGCATTCCTGGCTGGTGTAGCGAGGTTTGCCCAGCTCGTAACGCAAGTACTCAAGCGTGATGTTCCCGTCGTAGCTGGCGATCGGGAAAATTTCTCGCAGGACGCTTTCAAGCCCTTTGTCTTCGCGAGCAAGTGAGTTGACGTCTTCTTGCAAGAATTCCTTGTAGGAAGCCGTCTGCAAGGCGGTCAGATCGGGCAGCTCAAAGCCGCCCAGATCGGTTCCAAAGTGACGTACGGTTGTGGGGATCAGACGACGCTGGGACGTAACTGCCATCGGTAAAGAAAGCTCCTGCTGGACTTGAGATCCATGATCTCGGACGGCTATCGAATGGGTTTCGACCGAACTGCTACAAGCACTGCTGCTGCGACAACACAAAGACCCCGAAAGGTTCGATTTTCCGATTGACGTGGCGAATCGGATTGGCGGACATTGGGTCGCTGGAAAGAATTGGGCCGGAAACGTTGAAGCCAGGACCCAGAGTCGCTATATCCACAAACAGCGATCGCCAAGACCGGTCCCCGCCGCGACGCGGCAGAAACAGGAATCATCAATTCGGTTGCGGGAAACGCGTTCGCCAAAACAATCTGACCAATAGTGGTCCGCGGTTTTGATACAATCACAGAACGCACGGGCGGGCATCCCTGACGATCAATGCGGATAAAATTGGGCCATCGACACGGATATAGACGGCTGGAACCTAGGCTCGATGTGGGAGAATATCACAACGGCCACTTTTACGAAAGCCCAACCCGCTCGACTGGCCCGGATTGTGCTGGGACTTTCGTTTTCAGCGCAAACCTCTGCACCCAAACAACTTAGCGACACTCACCGCCGGTCGCCACCAGCCCCCCGCCGCTGTTTTTTGGGCCAAGTGAGAAAATTGACGAAATTTTGAACCGGACGGCCCCGCCCTGCCCCGAGGCGTCGCCGCAAATTCTGTCGCTCAAATGCTGTGAAATTCCGGGTCCTGCTAACCAGCGCCGTGAAGCATTTTTTCTAGCGGTAGGGCGCGAGCCCAATGCCACTTACGTTGGCGCTAAGGGAGGTAGCGGAACGGCGCGAGCCGTCCGGTATCCGGCGTGAAAGACCGGAGGGCTTGCGCCCTGCCGCTAACAAAAGCCCCCGGTCTACCGGCAAAGTAAGTGGCATTGGGCGCGAGCCCTCCGGTGTCTCGGGGACGAGGAGGGACCGGAGGGCTTGCGCCCTGCCGCTAACACCTCGTCAAACGCAGGGATTAAATGCTTCACAGCGTTGTCTGCTAACCGTCAGCCCCGTTGGGGAAACAGCCCGGTTACAGAAACATCGACTGAAACATCACCCAGCGGGCCGTCAACAGCGTCAGCAGCAAACAACACCACCACGACGCCACCTGGGCGACCGGTCGTCGATGCAGCCGATACAGAATGCCGATCGACATCCCCGTGACCGTCGCCTTGAACAAGAACAAGCGAACCGGTTCGGCGATCATCCCGCTGCCCAACGGATTGAGCTCGCGCATCAGCCCCGCGTTCGCAGTCCCCAACGTCCAAATCAAATCCACCGCCGACAGCAACGCGACAATCAACAACGATTGCCCCACCACCTTGCGATGCTTGGACCAGTCGGTCGGATCCGTTGCCGAACTCTCGATCTGAGGGCGGTTGGACAGCAAGTGGCCGAAGCCGAGCACCACCACCGCCATCGCGAATACCGTCAACGGGTAAGAGATTTTGGAGATCCAATGGGTCGCTGCGGTCACCCGCTCGCCGTCGGCTTCCGCTTGATCGAATTTCTTCAGCTTCGCTTCCACATGCTCGCTGAATTCCGGAGTCGGCTGGAATTCCGTCAACAATCGACTCAAACTCGCATCGGTCGGTTCCACACGACTGGAAATTTGCGTCATCGCCGCCGGGCCGTCGGAGTCACGCAAGGCGCGAAGCAAATCCATCCCTCCCTGTTCGGGATAAAGCATCCGCGGCCGCTCTCCCGAATACAGGACAACGATCATGCCGAAATCGACCGACCGAATGTCCTCGTAGAACCGTCGATAGAGGTCCGCGGGCGAAGCTTCCACAGGTTCGCGAAAACGCCAAGCCTCTTCGGTATAGTTGACCCGTTGGACCTGTGGATCACCGTGTGTCACCCGAGCCTCACGCCCCCAACGCGGTCGCCGCCGGCCGAAACGCCCTTCACGCTCGCGCTCTCGCTCCTCGTAGTCGGACAAGTCGAACGCGTCTGCCTTGAATTCGCGTCCGTTGATCGTCAACGCATCCCCGTCAAAGTCGACTTCATAGGGTGATGGCACATACCGCCCCTCCAAAAAGATGAACCCTTGCATCTTCGGGCTCCCGCCGACCGACTCCGCCCTCACCGTTCCGGCCGCCTGCCCGGCCCCCATCAGTACCGCGAGCAGGCCAAGCCACGCAAAATGAAAGCCAAACACTGAGCGGTCCATCGGATTCCTCGATCTAGAAACAAACTTGCTGAGCCCAAAGGCGAAACGTAGCGCTCTGCGTTATTGAATCCGATTGACCCCCGAAAGTTTCGCATAAGATTTGCAGGTTATTGGCACTCAAGTTTCGGGTAGTGGACGAGGCGACGAGTCCTCCGCAGTCGGGTAGTGGACGAGGCGACGAGACCTCCGCAGTCGGTCTAGTGGACGAGGCGACGAGTCCTCCGCAGTCGGTGTAGTGGACGAGGCGACGAGTCCTCCGCAGTCGGTGTAGTGGACGAGGCGACGAGTC
>NZ_JBFHKV010000126.1:0-12094 GCF_041595215.1 Stieleria sp.
CAGTTGAACATGTCCGAGCGGCTCAAGCTGTTTGTCACGATCTGCCATGCCGTCCAGCATGCCCACCAAAAAGGGATCATCCATCGCGACCTGAAACCGTCCAATATTCTCGTCACACTTCAGGATGGTCAGCCGCTGGCAAAGGTCATCGATTTCGGCGTGGCAAAAGCGATCGGCCAGAGCTTGACCGTCAAAACGATTTACACCCGGTTCGCGTCCATGGTCGGCACGCCGGCCTACATGAGTCCCGAACAGGCGGCGATGAGTACCGACGATGTTGACACGCGGAGCGACATTTATTCGCTCGGCGTGTTGCTCTATGAAGTGCTGACCGGTTCGACGCCGTTTGCCCCGGACCGGCTGCAAAGCGCGGGGTTTGATGAGCTGCGACGGATCATTCGCGACGAGGATCCGCCGCGACCGAGCACTCGTCTGAGCACGCTGAACAACGAACTGGCAAGCACCGTCGCCGTCAATCGACGGCTCGACCCGGCCACGCTGTCCTCGGCGATGAAACGCGATCTGGATTGGATCGTGATGAAGGCGATGGACAAAGATCGAAACCGAAGGTACTCGACCGCCGGCGCGATGGCCGAGGACGTTTCGCGGTTCCTGAACGACCAACCGGTCGAAGCACGTCCGCCTTCGACGTGGTACCGATTCTCCAAGTTCGCCCGGCGAAACAAGGTCGGCCTCTCGACCGCTTCGATTGTCGCCTGTGCCTTGCTACTGGGGACCGCGGTCAGTGTCTGGCAAGCCCATACGGCGATCAATGAACGCGATGAGAAAGAGATCGCGTTGGAAGAAGCACGTGCGGCCGAGCAAGTTGCCAACGCCGCTCGGCTCGAATTGGAACGCTTCAACGATCGGCTCAACTCGACCACCGTTCTGCTGGCATCGGGGCGAGCCAATGCCGACGGTCAACGCTGGTCGGAGGCCTACCAGGCCTACACCGAAGCAACAGGCGTGTTGCCGAAATACTTCCTGGTCTGGCTGGAGCGAGGCGGGCTCAATGCAAAACTCGGCCGCTGGGATGCGGCCGCGGCTGATTTCGCAAAAGCGGTCGAAATCGGCTGCCCGATCGAACAGGCTGAACTGTCCGGCGTTCCACAATTGTTGTTCTTTGCCGGAGAATCTGCCGCCTACGACAAATTGAGCAACGAATTACGACGCGTTGAAAAAGACGATCCCATGGCCGTGACCATTCGAGGGCAATTGGTCGGTGACGTCACCGAATCAGCCGCCGCAGAGTTGGCCGATCGTGTCGAGCAGATGCTCGCTGCCATGCCCAACCCGGACGACTCCGAGCCGAACCACGAATCGGATCGCAGACGACGGAAATATGCCGAGATGTTCTATGGGGTAAACCTTTACGTCGCCGGTTGGGCGCATTTGCGAGCCGGAAATCATCAACGCGCGCTCCAGCGGCTTCAGGAATCGAATCAGGCGAATTGGTTCGGACGCGGTATCGCCCATCCGCTGCTCGCGATCGCTCACCACAGAACGGGCAACGCGGAGGATGCCGTTGGTTCGTTCGAGCAATCACAGGCACTGCTGGATCGATTGCTCGATGAAAGCGTCAGCCAGTCCAAGGGCTCGCCGGTGATCCCATGGATCGACTGGATCGAATTCCTGTTACATCACCGCGAGGCCAGTATCGTCGTGAAGGGGCATACACCGGCCAACGACCCCCGAATGCAGCAGATGGAACGTTTTGCCGATGAACGCATTTCGGGTTGAGCAGCTTCGCCGGCCGCTGGATTGTTGACGCTCGATTTTTCTGCACCGTTTTGCCTGGCCCCGAGTTCGTGTGGTTTACGCATTAACCAAGTGGAGGCTTGAGTCCTGATGTGAGGTCCATTTTCGCGGCAAAGCGGAAATGCAAATCGGCACAGGGTTTTCGGCCACATTTGGGACACATCGGCCGGTGATGCTCGGTGGGCAGTCCTGCCGTCTGACGCCAAACGCCGTGGGTCGCTAGAAAGGGAATTGACCATGAACTTATGCAAATCGTTTCTACTGTTCGCCTTCATCAGCATCACCGCACAGGCGCAGCATCCGTTATCGATTTCGGTCGGCGACGCATCGATCAGGCCCAGCGATTCGGCCGGCCCCGAGTGGCTCCGCGACCGAGACTTTTCCGCTGACCGGTTCGGTTGGAGGCGGGATGAATGGAGCCGAAACCAATCCGCGCCGCCAGCCGGCGGACTGATGCATTGGTTCATCCATCGCGACTCGGACAACAGCCTCGGGCTGACGCAGCTGGAGTTGCCACAGACCCACCGATTTCTGTTCCCGGAACTCGACGAAGACGGCAACGGAGAACTGAGCCGTTCTGAGATTGGACGTTTCGAAACCTTTGCCCTCGGTCAGTTCGACGGGCTGCAATTGCGAAATTCCCTCTGGAATGATGACGCACCGTCCACTCAAACGACTCGGCGATTGAAAGAAGTGATGGATTCCTTTCTAGCCGAGAATGCCGAGTCCGATGCCAGTGCCGCCTCCGAGATCGCGTCCACCAACCGGGCCGCGTGGACATCTTATGTGTTTACCGTTGCCGCGATGATGATCGCCGCCTTCAGCTTTGGGCATCTGCTGACCACTTCACCGCCACGTCGTCATCGCTGGACTCAAATCGATGCGTCGCCCGATGCGACCCGTTCGGTCGTTGAATCGCTGGTGCTGATCAGTCTGCTCTCGATGATCGACTTGTTTTGGACGACGATTAAATCGACGGAGACTCATTTTCATGAGATGAATCCGCTGGGAAATCAAATCTTGCTCAACGGCGACTCCCTGACCGCATTCAAGCTGATCAGCGTACTGGCCAGTCTGTTGCTGTTGTTTTTTCTCCGTCAATACAAAGGCGCCCAACTTGCATCGTGGTGGGGGTGCTTGATCTGCACGCTCGTCACGTTTCGCTGGATCGTCTTGGATTCTGCCATGCTCGGATAAGCCCTGCTCGGATAAACCCTGCGGGGCCGAGCGAACCATTCCCCCGACCTCTTTTTCTCTCTTCCCTGGAAATTGAACCAATGCTCAAGTTGTACCTCGCCAGTCTGTTCTTCCTTTGTTCCGGTGTCATCGGTTTCGCAGCCGATTGGCCGCAGTGGCAGGGACCGGATCGAAATGCGATCTCGAGTGAAGACTCCCTGCTGCAGCAATGGCCCGAGGGCGGTCCGCCGTTGGCTTGGCGTGTCGACGGACTGGGCGGCGGTGACAGCGCACCGGCGGTCGCCGACGGCAAGCTTTTAGGGATGAGCAATCGGGACGGCAAAGAAATCGTCTGGGCACGCTCTGAAAGCGACGGCAAGGAAATCTGGTTCACGTCGTTGGGTGATGCGATTGACCAACGCGTGCCGCAGTCGAAAGAAGGCCCCGGATGTACTCCCGCCGTCGACGGCGAGCGGTTGTATGTGATCGGCATGAGCGGACGCGTCGCCTGTCTGAATGCGGAGGATGGCCGCATCGTTTGGCAACGAAGTCTCGTCGATGATTTCGGCGGTGTGTTGCCGATGTGGAGTTACCGCGAATCACCACTCGTCGACGGCGACCAAGTCATCTGCACACCGGGGGCCTCCGATGCGATGATCGTCGCGCTCGATAAGTTGACGGGAGAGACGATTTGGAAAAGCCAAATGCCCGATCAACCCGCTGAGGAACAGGGGGATCGTTCAACTCGTCAGGAAACCCCGCGTCAGGAGACTCCGGCTCGCGACCAAGCTCCCCCACGCGACGCACCGCAGCGTGGCGGACCGGGCGGATCCGCACCGGAAATCAGCGGCACCGAGAACGCAGAATTGTTTCAGAGCGAGCATTGGGGCATGACCGGTTTTGCCTACAAGGTTCCCAACGGAAACTACCTCGCCAAGCTCTACTTTGCCGAGACGTACAACGGCATTACCGATGCCGGCCAACGGGTGTTTGCGTTCAACGTCGAAGGCCGAGAGTTCAAGGACTTTGACATTTGGGCGAAGGCTGGCGGACCGCGAAAGGCCTATGTCGAATCGGTTCCGGTCGAGGTGACCGATGGCGAGCTGAACATCACGTTCACGCGAAAGGTCGAGAATCCGGCCATCAAAGCGATTGAAATCGTTCCGCAAGGAGACGGGGCGAAGGCGAGCGAGACCATTCGCATCAACGCCGGTCGGTCAACGCCTTGGACCGATGCCAAGGGACAGGTTTGGTTGGCCGATCAAGGGTTCGCCGATGGTCAAACCAATCCGGGAACCTTCAATTTTGCCGGCGGTCGTCCGGGCGGCTTCGGTGGCCGCGGCGGTTTCGGTGGCGGACGCGGTGATTTTGGCGGACGCGGCAGTTTTGGCGGACGAGGCGGTGCCCGCTCGGGCGCGGCGTACTCCTCGGTGATCGCCATCGATTTTGAAGGCCAACGACAATACGTTCAACTGACCGCCAAGTCACTCATCGGAGTCTCGGCCGACGACGGCACGCTACTTTGGCAATACGATGCACCGGCCAATGCGATGGGGATCAACTGTTCCACACCGATCTATCAAGACGGTTTGGTGTTCGCGGCGTCCGCCTACGGCAGCGGCGGCGGTGCGGTGAAGTTGTCCAAGGGCTCCGAGGGCAAGATCACCGCCGAGGAGGTTTATTTCACCACCAGAATGCAGAACCATCACGGCGGGATGATCGTCGTCGATGGCTGTCTCTATGGAGCCAACGGAGGGAACGGTGGCGGCATCATGACCTGCCTGGACTTCCAAACCGGCGACACGTTGTGGCGTGACCGCGAGGGGCCGAAGGGATCGTTGCTGTTGGCCGACGGGCGTCTGTACCTGCGTGGCGAAGAGGGAGAGATCTTGCTGATTGAACCTTCGCGAGACGAACTCATCGTCCGCGGCCGCTTCGACCAACCCGACCGCAGCAGCGTCCCCGCCTGGGCGCATCCGGTTGTCGCCAATGGCAAACTTTACATCCGCGACCAAGGTCTGTTGCTTTGCTACGACGTCGCGTCGAAGTAGTCGAAACATCGCGTCTGACGACTGAGCCGATAGGGCTAGTGCTCCGCCTTCAATTTCTGTTTGGCTTCATCCGTTTGCCGGTTCTTCACCGATCGGTCGGACGGATCAAGCTGACGGAAATCATGGCGCAACGTTTACTGCAAACTTATGGTTTCCCGATCAACGACGGGAAACGAAAGGACGTGGCTTGCTCGATCAGACCGCCTCGACGCTGGGGCAAGCCCTCCAGAAAGGGTTGCACCTGGTCTGCATACGCCCGCTCGGCGTACTGATGACTGACGATCCCGGTACCGTTCTGCGATCGCGTGTAGATGAAGACATTGAATTCGGCGATGTCACCTTGCCAGATCGCGAAGTCGATTCCGCTCGTCGAACCATCCCCGCTGTGCCAAATCGCGTACGGAGCCTGCGGGTTCATCTGCAACAGCGAATCTGCGGTGGAATATGCCATGGCGGCCGGTTCAGCGTCGATCGGATGTTCGCAGATGGAAATCAACTTGCTCCAACGCTCCAACGTTTCACCTTCGGGGATATATTCATGCAGCGTTCCCGTTGATTCGTTTTCGGTGGAAGATTTCAGCGAAAACGTCTGTCCTTGGAATTGAAACGCGGTCGGCACGATGTCCGAATGGCCGGGACCGCTGGCTGCCACGCCGGTCGATCGAGACGACACCAGAGTCGCTTCGGCGGGGATCGACGCTTGCTCATGGTCCACCGCTCTGCCCAGAGTCCCGACGATCGCCAACAAAAAGACGATCCCTACCATCAGTGCGATGGGGCCCAAGAGGATGACCAGCAAGGCGATCAGGATCCAATTGCGTCGCGGTTTGGACGCCGCGTCGACTGCCATGGGGGTGGAATAGGGAGTCGGGTGGGAGGCGGTCGGCGATTGGTGATTCATAGATGTCGCGTTGGTGCAGCAGAGGAAGAATCCGGGCACCCAAACCGGTGCTCGGCACCGAAACCTAGCTCGCCACTTTAGTAAGCCGGCCGACGGGCTAGGAAAACCCCCAACGTGAAAAAATAGGCCCCGCTTCGAACGCTTACTTTGTGACACGTTTCCACGTGATGACCGCCGGCTCGCTGTCGTCGTCGATCAGCATGCCGCGAACCTCGATGAAGGTGTCGCCGGTCACTCGATAGATGTAGGACTGTGGCACGTCTGCCGTACGGCCCCGGTTCGCCCCGGCGGTGAACCGGTTGTTGAAGAACGTAAAGATCCGCACCTTGCCGGTGGTCTCCAAGCGGAACTCCGAGGTCTTCGATTCGACGACACGGTCATCTGCGCCCGTAATCGTCAGCGTCGTTTCGTTGCCGCGATGTTGCTTCGTGATCGTGTACGTGCCCGTCTCGGTTTTCACGGTCCGAACCCACGTTCCCTGAACCTCGGCCAAATCTTCAGGAGAGGATTGCAGCGTCTCGGTTTTCTGGGGAGAACTCGAAGGGACTTCTGCGAAAGCTGACCCGCCGACACAGACGCAGGCGAACAGGCAGAGTGGGGTGATGTGTTTCATGATGAATCGGGGGAAGGGCGCGTGGAGGCAGATCAATACGTGGCAGAATGATGAAGGCACGAGGGGCGGGGGGCAAGACGATGCGGGGGAAAACGATGGGACGTCCGATGGGAGGCTGAGTCGAGTACGGTCGGTTCTCCCATCATTCTGCCCCGAATCATTCTGCCATTTCTCTCGCGAAAACTGCTTCTGACTCTTTTCACTTTGTCGACCCTTTTTCATTCGTCTTGATGAAGACGTCGGCGAGAGGGATGCGATATGTTGATGCCTGTTCGGCGTCTCGATCCCATGGTGGAGCAATCGGGCGGGTGGGCATCGCATCCTGAACGAAGAACCGGAAGGAAACAAACGTGGCAGATGGAATCATAGATCCGGCCGTGACCGGCAAAGCGACTTGGACGGAAGCGTGCGTGGATACCGAGTGCTTCATGCTCGGATTGAAAAAACGCAACACGGGACAAAAACTGTTTCATCAGGCGGTGCGTGAGTTCATCGAATCGGTGATGCCTTTCGTGCAGCAGAACCCGCAATACCAGAAGGCCCAGATTCTCGAACGGATGACCGAGCCGGATCGGATCGTCATCTTTCGGGTCACCTGGGAAGACGATGCCGGGAATGTTCGCGTCAATCGGGCGTGGCGCGTTCAGTTCAATAATTCCATCGGGCCTTACAAGGGCGGCCTGCGTTTCCATCCCAACGTTAACTTGGGCGAATTGAAGTTCCTGGGCTTCGAGCAGACCTTCAAGAACAGTTTGACGGGGTTGCCGATGGGAGGTGCCAAGGGCGGAGCGAATTTCAACCCGAAAGGCAAGAGCGATCGCGAAGTGATGCGGTTCTGTCAATCGTTGATGATCGAACTGCATCGGCATATCGGCGAAGACACCGACATCCCTGCCGGTGACATCGGTGTCGGTGCGCGGGAAATCAGCTACTTGTTCGGGCAATACAAACGGCTGCAAAACCGGTTCGTCGGAGTGCTGACGGGCAAGGGGCTGGCGTTCGGCGGAAGTCTGGTGCGCACCGAAGCGACCGGGTACGGCTGTGTCTATTTTTGCGAGAACATGCTGAACCATTCCGGTGACAGCATCAAGGGAAAGACGTGCGCCGTGTCGGGTTCAGGGAACGTCGCCATCTATGCCGCTGAAAAGGCGCACGAGTTGGGTGGAAAGGTGGTCACGCTGTCTGACTCTGCAGGATTCATTCACGATCCGGCAGGCATCGATGCCGAGAAACTCGCGTTTATCAAGGACCTGAAAGAGGTTCGCAGGGGGCGGATTGCCGAGTACGAGGAAAAGTACAAGGAAGCGAGCTTTTACGCCGGTCAACGACCCTGGGGTGTTCCCTGTGACGTGGCGTTCCCTTGCGCGACGCAGAATGAATTGAATGTCGACGAAGCGAAAACGCTGATCGGCAACGGTGTGAAGGCCGTTTCCGAAGGTGCCAACATGCCGACCGAGTTGGCCGGTGTCCACGCCTTTCTCGATGCACGCGTCTTGTTCGGCCCGGCCAAGGCTGCCAATGCCGGTGGTGTCGCGGTTTCCGGATTGGAACAAAGCCAAAACGCGGTGCGGATGTCGTGGGGTCGGGACGAAGTTGATAGCCGGCTGAAAACGATCATGCGCGAAATCCACGACAAATGCGTCTCTAACGGAGATGCCGACGGCTACACCAACTACGTCCGCGGCGCCAATCTCGCCGGCTTTAAAAAGGTCGCCGATGCGATGTTGGCCTACGGCGTCGTGTGAGCGGATGGCGGAAAAGGGGGCAGACTAAGACGGGGCAGCATGATGAAGGCGGGGAGAGCGGGGGGCAAAACGATGAGGGGCAAAACGATGAAACATCCCGTAGGAGGCTAAAGTCAGGCCTTGTCGGTACTCTCATGATTCTGCCCCGAATCATTCTGCCATCTCCCGCGAAATCTACTCCTGAACCTCTTTCGTTTGCCTCTCGGCACTCGCCCTCGTTGGGCGGGTGGGGTGCCCCTTGGTAAATGAACCAAAAGCAAGACAATCGGATTGACCGGTGTGATTGACGAAGCCACGGCCCCTGTATTTTGCAGCGACAGAGCGAATCGGACCTACGTTTCAAGAACGTAGTCACCGCAATTCCGCTTTTTGTCGAGCCGAAAACCATGTCCTGGTCGATTTCAAATTGGCTCCCTCGCGCCTCGTCTTCCCATCGGTCATCGAAAGCGACGGGAAAATACCTGCTCGATGCTGCGGTTCTTGAAAAACGACTGCTGTTCAGTGCGACTCCGATCGCGCCCCCGGTCATCGACGAAGCGGAAGTCGACTCTGGGCAGGCCGAGTCGTTGGTGGTCGACGTCGCCACCTCGACATCGACCTCGACGTCAACATCCGGCGGGTCTGAATCAAATGACGGACAACGGACATCTCGATTGCAGTTGGTCTTCGTCGACGCGGGAGTCGAGGATCACCAACAGCTGATCGATGACCTGCGGGCGAGCAATGAGACCGCGGATCTGGAAATCTACTTACTCGACGGGTCACGCGACGGCGTCGAGCAGATCACCGAGATCTTGAGCGGCTACCAGAACGTGGACGCCATTCATCTGTTGTCTCACGGGAACGATGCCAAGCTGCGTCTGGGCAACTCGACACTGGACGGCGGAAACCTGGCTGGGTACGCGGGGGACTTTGCCCATTGGCAGGCCTCGCTGACCGCTGAAGCAGACCTGCTTTTGTACGGATGCGAGCTGGCGGAAACAGACTCGGGTGTGGCAATGCTGGAAGCCCTTGCCGCGTTGACCGGAGCGGATGTGGCAGCGTCCACTGACGACACCGGACATGCATCGCTGGGCGGCGACTGGGAGTTGGAATACGTCGGTGGAATCATCGAGTCGGACTCGATACTCGATCTGCAATCCAATTCGCGCTGGAAGGGTGTGCTGAGTGCTCCCGATATTGCTGCAACCGGCGAGATTCGTGTCAATGGCACGACGACTGGCGTGCAGACAACCAATGCCGGCTCCACGTCAGTCGCCGTCGATGATGCGGGGAACAGCATTGTCGTTTGGACCGAGCAGTCCGGCCTGGATGGAGACGGATATGGGATATTTGCTCGTCGTTTCAATGACCAAGGGATTCCACTTGGTGCCGAGTTCAAAGTCAACGAGACAGTGGCCGGTAGTCAGTCGGCCCCCGTCGTGGCGATGGACAGTTCGGGGCGATTTGTGATTGCCTGGGTTTCTGATGACGGCAGCGGCAGTGGAATCTACCTTCGTCGTTTCAACGCCGATGGAACGGCCATCGATACCAACGACCTGCTCGCCAATGCCGCCATGATCAGCGGGGATCAAAAAGATTTTGACATGGCGACGAATGCCTCCGGCCAGATCGTCATCGTGTTTGACAATGAGGGGCCGGGCAATGCGCTATGGGCAAGGACGTTCGACTTTACCGCAGCGGCACTCGGGGACGAATTGCCGACGACACTCAAATCGATTGCGATCAGTGGCCTGCCGACACTTCCTTCGGTCGACATCAACGACGGCGGAAGAATCGTCTTCGCGTGGCAGGAAAGTTCCTCGATTTACAGCGCGAGCTATGATTTCGCCGGATTGACGGCGGTTGGCCCAACTCACGAGTTAAATGGTGGCACCGTCAATGAACGTGAGATCGTTGTCGCCGTTCGCAGCGACAACGACTACGTCGTTGCATTTCGGTCGGATGTCGGAGGGTCGGAAGGAGTGTGGACACGACTGATTCCCGAAGCAGGTCCATCGGGCATGCAACTCGCCACACTCGTCTCCGGCGGCGCAACCGCGACCAGCCCGAGCATTGATATCGATGATTCGGACAACTTCGTGATCACGTATCAGAAAGCGGACGCCGCGGGGACCGGAACGTACAAGCAAGCTTACACGTCAAACATGGTCAAGGCCGGCGGTGAATCGCTGGTCAATCAGACGACCGCCGGCGAACAGACCGCAAGCTCGATCGCTATTCACGATTATCAAAACGCAGTCGTGGTCTGGAGCGGAAACGGAACCCAAGCGGGACACGTCGACGGGGACGGAGTGTTCCTGCGACAGTTCTCCAACACGCCTCCCGTGGCTGACTTGACCGCCGGCGCACCGTACACGATCAACGAAGGCGACTCGCTTACACTGGATGGATCCAACTCCTCGGACGCTGACGGCGATACGTTGACGTATGCCTGGGATTTGGACAACGACGGAATCTTCGGCGAGACTAACGAGCCCTTGACCGCGACCGCGGTGGTCAATTGGGCAACGCTCGCCAGTTTCGGAATCGACGACGAAGGGACCTACACGATCGGTCTGCAGGTTAATGATGGGAACGGCGGAGTGACGACGGCGACAACCACCGTGACGGTCATCAACGCGGCGCCCGTGATTTCGGCGACCGGTGCCGCAAATGCACTTTCCGGCAGCAGCTACACGCTGAATCTTTCCGCAACCGATCCGGGCGATGACACCATCACCAGCTGGCGCGTCGATTGGGGCGACGGCACGATTGTGACCTACGGCGGCAATCCCAGTAGCGTGACCCATACCTATTCCGTCGCGGGATTGACGCACAATCTGCTGGTTTCCGCGACCGATGAAGACGGCACCTGGTTCACCGCAGACTTGTTCGTCGCCTCGAACAACACCACCCCCGTCTCTCGATACGATGCGTTGACGGGTGTTTTCCAGAATGGCCTTGGAACCAGCGCGACGTTAACCAAAGCCCGGGGGATCCGATATGGCGCCGACGGGTTGCTGTACGTGTCGGGGTTCGATTCGAGCAACGTCCAACGATTTAATCCAGTCACCGGGGCGTACGTCGACGATTTCGTCGTGGCGGGCAGCGGCGGCATCGACCAAGCCGACGGTTTGGCCTTTGGCCCCGATGGGCATCTCTATGTCACCAGTCACCGCACCGATGAAGTGTATCGATACAACGGCACCACGGGTGCCTTCATCGATGTCTTTGTGACGGCTGCGTCCGGCGGATTGGACCATCCCTTCTTCATTGATTTCGGGCAAGACGGCAACTTGTACGTTGCCAGTGAAAAAACCAATAGCATCCTGCGCTACAATGGAACGACGGGCGCCTATCTCGATCAGTTCATCACGACGGGGCTTGGGGGACTGACCGATGCGTCCGGTTTTGGATTCGGTCCAGACGGCAACTTCTATCTCGCGTCGACCTTTACCGACGAGATCTTGCGGTACAACGGAACCACGGGCGCGTTCATTGATGTCTTCGTGACAAGCGGGCTCGGCGGTTTGGATGATCCTCAAGGAATCGAATTTGGTCCCGATGGTTTTCTTTATGTGACTGGAAAGACCAGTAACAACGTGCTGCGGTACGATACCTCTGGGAACTTTATCGATGAATACATTCCGGCCAGCAGTGGACTGTTGACGCCTGGTGCACTGGAATTCTCGCCGGCGCATCAGGTGACCGTGCTCGCAGTCAACACGGCTCCGCTGGCGACCAACATGGGCCAAACGATCGGCTACACCGAAGACGATTCGACCGTCGCGATCGCTGACATCGTGGTGACCGATCCCGACGTCGGGGAAACGATCACGGCAACGTTGACGCTGAACTTGCCCGCCAC